>JAJTHU010000147.1 GCA_021300055.1 Nitrosomonadaceae bacterium
ATCTTTCGCCCGCTCGACGATCTCGTCCGACTCAAGCACCTCAATGCCGGGTTCTTGCGCAAGCGCAGTTGCGATCATGGCGCGTGCCACAATCGCCGCAGGGATAGATCGGTACTTGCGCCAGCCGCCGTGCAAAAACGGCGATATCACCGATGCGGCGACGATGCCTAGGCGCTCTGCGACGCGTACCTCATCGCGCGCACCGACGAGCAATGAAGGGCGCATGATGCAAAGCGAGTCGAAATCCATCGCGGCAACGGCGTCTTCCATTTCACCTTTGACGCGGTTGTAAAAAGCGCGACTACGCGTCGATGCGCCCAATGCGCTGATCACGATGAATTGGCGCGCGCCCGCCGCCCGCGTGGCACGTGCGAAGGCAACGACATAGTCAAAGTCCACGCGTCGGAAAGCTTCCGCTGAGCCTGCGCGCTTCATGGTGGTGCCAAGACAACAGAACGCAACGTCAACCGGGGGTAGTGTTGGCAATGCGTCGAAGTCCGCGACGACGCGCGACAGCTTGGACGGCGCGGCCTCTGTACTGGCGCGGCGTTCGATAGACACGATCTGCGTGAAGTCGCGATGCGTCAGGAGCTGGGCGACCAGCGCGCCCCCGGTGAGGCCCGTCGCGCCCCCGATTAGGGCTCTTAGGCCGACCGTCTTGTCGGCGCCAAGTGCTGCTGCAGACGGTCTCAACGCTTGCGTGCAGAACGCGGTGCGGTGGCCTTCGTTTGACGGGGCGATTTCTTCGCGTTGCTCTGCTTGGTTGTGGCGGGAGGCGGAGTGACTGGTTCTGCCGCTTGCGGTCCACCAAAGACTGACTCTAGGGGCTCGTCAAAGTCAGAACCGTAGGGCCCCATCAGCGTCAGCATGACGAGCTTTTCAAATTCGTCGGCAAACTTGTTGATGACGTTTTCTGGATCGGGCACTAAGCCTTGATCGGTGATCAAGCCAAACTGCACTTTGCCGTTGTACGTGAGGATCGAAAGACCCATCCCGATACCGCCAGACTGTGGCACCCAGAAGTCGATCTCGTCGATTTCAGCGCCTGCAAAGTAGAGCGGCTTTTGCGGCCCGGGAACGTTCGTCATCACCGCAGTAGCGTTTCGGCCAATCAGCGCGCCGATCTGGTCTTGCAAAATCTTGGGCCCCATCCCAACCGCGGACAGCAGCACAAACGCAACGATCGGTTGCGACGAGCCCTTGAGTGCTGCCATGCGCGTGCGCACCAATTCAAGTCGCTCAAGCGGATCTTCCACACCGACAGGGAGTTCAACGAAAACCAAGCCAAATTGATTGCCGAGCTCACTTGCCTTCTCGACGGGGCGCAAGTTGACGGGCACGACGGCGCGCAACTCGACGCCCTCGGTTTGTTCGCCATTCCGCTCAAGGTAGTCGCGCAGCGCACCCGCGGCGGTAGACAGCAGCACGTCATTGATCGACGCGCCAAGCGCCTTACCGATGACTTTGACTTCAGCGAGCGGAAGCGGGTCACACCAAGCGACGCGCTTCTTGCGACCGAGTAAGCCCTTGTAACGCGTTTGCGTGTCGGGCGCCATCATGGCGATCTTGCGGAGCTCCTCAGCGAGTTCGACGCCCTTGGTGGCGAACTCACGCATTGATGCGGGGTCTTTGGCAATCTCCAAACCTTGTTCAACGATTCCGCGCGTGAGCTTCATCGCACCCGACATGACGGATGCCATGGGCTTCGACACCGAGGTCCAGAAGTCCATTTCCTCGCGCGGACGTTTTTCAGATTTCTTCGGTTTGACGAGGCTCAGCTCCGGCGTTTCCCCGGTCATCGACATCATCACCGAAATCAGCGCAATGCCATCGGCATAGCAATGGTGAATTCGCGTGATTAACGCGGACCCACCGTGGTAATCCTCGATCAGCCGAAACTGCCAAAGCGGGCGCGAGAAGTCGAGCGGTTCACTCGCGCAATCGCTAACGTAATCTTCAAGGTCTTTCTTGGTGCCACGGCCAGGGAGCTTGGCGCGCCGCAGGTGGTAGGCGGTGAGATCAAACTTCTTGTCGGTCTCCCACCACGCACCGGTGGGGTCCTGAATCGCCTTTTGCTTAAAGCGCTTGTAGCTCAGGAATCGCTGCTCGATGGTTGCCTTTAGCTTTTGGAACGACACCTTCTCTTTGAAGATCATCACGCCGACGATCATCATCAAGTTGGTTGGATGCTCCATGCGTAGCCAAGCGGTGTCGACACCACTCATGCGCTCGCGGCCAAGCACGGTAAACGGGGGAATGCCGGGGATGCTCGCCATATCGTTCTAGCCTTGTGTGGGTACCGGCAGGGCTCTCCTAAGGCCACTGCGCGATTGGCTTTATTGTCGGTTCGCTGCACCTCGCGTTGGTGCAGTGGCGCCGTGCTTCAGGTTCAGCGTTGCTACTGTTCGATCGTGTCTTAACCGCAAACCCCTGAATTGCAGGGCACGACTGAATTCGTTACAGTTGCCAAGTCCCAACTTTAGCCGCAATGCCCACCCGTGCCTACCCCCTGATTGGCGGGGTGCGGTGAAGCAAAAAGAGGCGACGATCGACCATACCCATAAAGACCCACGAGGAGCGCTTTTCGCATGTCCGATATCAAGAAGCAGTTCGACAAGGCCGCCAAAGACGTCACCAAGGCCAAGAAAGACCCCGGCAACGACATGAAACTGCGTCTGTATGCGCACTACAAGCAGGGCACCGAGGGCGACGTCAGCGGCGACAAGCCAGGCTTTACAGACTTTGTCGGCCGTGCCAAGTACGACGCGTGGGCGAAGCTAAAGGGGATGTCGCAAGACGACGCGCAGGCGGCTTACGTGAAGCTCGTCAAGCGCGTGCTGTCCGAAGAATAGTCCCGCCCCGGCTCATTGGTAGCCGGCAAAAAAAAGCCCAGCACGTTAGGCTGGGCTTGAAGTCGTCCGTTTCTTGATAGATAGGACGAGGAGGAGACGTTAGGGCGCGCGGGGAGTTTCGGGCGTCGCGCACCCAGAGATGCCTGAAAAACTAAGCTTTGCGTGCGACCTTACGTGCCGCGGGTTTCTTTGCGACTTTAGTCGCGGTTTTGGCTGCAGCCTTACGTGCAGCAGGCCGAGCGGCGGTGCGCTTTTCGGCGGCGAGCAATGCACGTACGGCGTCAGCGAGCTCGGCAACTTGTGCGGACAGGGCTTCTACGTCCTTGCTGGTCAGCACGCCTAGGCGGTTGAGCGATTTGTGCACACGCGCTTCGAAGACTTGCTCAAGCTTGTCGAACTTGCCGCTGGCGAGCTCAACGGTCTTGGTCGCTTGGTCGCGCGCTGTTTCCATGGTGGCTTCGGCAACGTGGCGGGTGCGCTGTTCGAGTGCTTCGCCTTGCTTGACGAGCGTTTCGAACACTTTCTTGCCTTCGGCTTGGGTCTTGGAGAAGGCGCCGAGACCGGCCAGCCAGATTTGCTGGGCGGATTCCATGACCTGCTTGGCCATCTGCTGCTCGCTGAGCGTCGCCGCGACTTGGCCGAGCTTTTCAGTGATCTGGTCGACGGGGCTGCCGGTCTTGGCGGCTTTTGCAGCGGCTTGGGCTTTTTTGAGGCGGGACGCCATAGTGGTTCTCCTGATATTGTTTGTTAGGGGGCGGTGGACGGGACAGTACGGGAGTTGGGTTACGTGTAAGCCGCTTCGCTCCATGCAGAATGCGTCAAATTTACGGTCTTCCATTAGAGTATTCACACTATGCGGCAACGCAGCATTCAGCCCCGGTGTAGCGTGAGTCGTATTTACTGACCTTTGGGTCATAAAAAAAGACGACTTTCCCCTGAAAATCCGTCACTTAAGGGGAACGCCGACACGCCGTCATTGTCATGTCATGCTCTCCTGCGCCAAAGTCCGCCTCTAACCCAGAGTAGGCGGGCGTTAGGTGCAACCATGGTGCGACGACATGGGGAGGGTGACCCCCAACGCGAACGCCGCATTCCGCAAGCAAAATCGCAGTTACAAACAACGAAAAAAGAGGAGCCCTGACCTATGAACGCAATGACCGACCCCGTCCGCGACCGCCCTTGGTTGAACTCTTACCCGCAGGGCGTGCCCGCCGAGATCGATCCCGATGCGTACCAGTCGCTCAAGGACATCCTCAACCAAGCGTGCGAAACGTATCGGGATAAGCCCGCGTTCACGTGCATGGGCAAAACGCTGAGTTTTTCGCAGCTCGACCAGATGGCGTTGCAACTTGCGGCCTACTTGCAGAGCGAACTCAAGCTCACGCGCGGCGATCGCGTTGCGATCATGATGCCGAACATCCTGCAGTACCCAGTGGCTATCTTCGCCATCCTGCGCGCTGGCTACGTGGTGGTGAACTGCAACCCGCTCTACACGCCGCGCGAACTCGAACATCAGCTCAAGGACTCAGGCGCCAAAGCGATTTTTGTCGTCGAGAACTTTGCCAAGACGCTCGAGCAATGTATCGCCAACACCGGCGTTAAGCATGTGATCACGACGGGGCTCGGCGATTTGCTCGGCTTCCCGAAGAGCCTCATCGTCAACTGGGTCATCAAGCACAAGAAAAAGATGGTGCCCGAGTACAACTTGCCGCAGGCTGTGCGCTTCAAGGACGCCATGTCACGCGGTGCAAACCTGCCGTACGTAAAGCCCGATGTTGTCGGCTCAGACATCGCGTTCTTGCAATACACCGGTGGCACGACGGGTGTCTCTAAGGGGGCCATCCTTACCCATCGCAACTTGGTCGCGAACATGCAGCAAGTCGGCGTGTGGACGGGACTTGAGCTCAAGGACGGACAGGAAGTCATCATCCAGCCGCTGCCGATGTATCACATCTTCGCGCTTAACACCTCGATCAACTTCATGTCGCGCGGCTCAGAGACCGTGTTGATTCCGAACCCTCGCGATCTTGATGGCTTCATCAAGGAGCTCAAGTCGCGCAAGTGGAACGTCATCACCGGCGTGAACACGCTATTCAACGGACTGCTTAATCACCCTGAGTTTGCAAGCTGTGATTTCTCCGGCCTGAAGCTCGCACTCGGCGGCGGCATGGCCGTGCAACGCGCGGTGGCGGAGAAGTGGAAAAAGGTCACGGGCAAAACGCTCATCGAGGCATACGGTCTCACCGAAACTTCGCCAGGTGCAACCGCGAACCCACTCGATCTGCCTGAGTTCAACGGCTGCATCGGCTTGCCGTTCCCTTCGACGGTGGTGTCGATCCGCGACGATGATGAAAAGATCCTTGGCCCCGGCGAAATCGGCGAGATTTGCATTCAAGGTCCGCAGGTCATGCAAGGCTACTGGCAACGCCCCGACGAAACCGCCAAAGTGTTCTGCAAGGACGGCGCGTTCAAGACTGGCGATATTGGCGTCATGGACGAGAAGGGCTACTTCAAGATCGTCGATCGCAAGAAAGACATGATCTTGGTGTCGGGCTTCAACGTGTACCCGAACGAAATCGAGGACGTCGTCGCGATGTGCCCTGGCGTGCTTGAAGTCTGTGCAGTCTCGATGCCTGATGACAAATCCACCGAAGCCGTGCGCTTGGTCGTGGTGAAGAAAGACCCGAACCTCACCAAGGAGCAAATCATCTCCTTCTGTAAAGAGCGCCTGACCGGCTACAAGATGCCGCGCCAAATCGAGTTCTGGGCAGAGCTGCCCAAGACTAACGTCGGCAAAGTGTTGCGTCGTACCGTGCGCGATACGCCGCCGAAGGCGTAGTAGGGCGTCACTGATGAGCGAAGAAACGCGACGCCCCACGGCCTTGACCACCGGTCAGTTCTGGGCGTCAATCCTTGGTGGCGTTCTCGTCGCTTTGTTCATGACGCGCGTGGTGTTTGGCTTTGAGGGACATCGCTTTTTTAACGACAGCTTTGTGTGGTGGCAAGCGTTGATCCACTACGGCATCTTGTTCGGTTCCATCTTCGGCTTGCAGTGGTACATGCGTCGCACAAAGGCCGAAGCAGGGCGGAATACGTAGGCAAGGGTGTCTGATTCATCACAAGACGCGCAAGCGCCCAACAACCAACCCCAGCCCCAGCCGCTGGGGTTTGTTGCGTCAGTGGTGCTCATTTTGGTTTGTCTGTTTGGTGCGCGTGCAACGGTGAGTGCATTGGGCTTTACGGGTTACCGCATCTTTGAAGACGGCGCAGTTTGGTGGCAGGTGCTCGTGTATTTCGGTATCGCGGTGGGTTACTACGCGCTGGGTGCGTGGTTGGTTGGCGTAATGCGCGCGCGCGCATTCGCGCACCGGACTTCGGGGCGACCGAACGGGTCTTGATGTAGTATTTCGCTCGCATAAACCGATTTGCGCACTTCGTCTTGTGCACCACGATATCGAGCGGGGACACCACCATGTTGAAACTTGGGTTTCTCACTGATTTTTTGAACAAGCCAGTACCCGGCAACGTGAACACGCCAGATTGGCGCCTCGCCACTTGGTTGGTTGCCTTGTTCGCGCCGTGGTTCGTGATGCGCTCTGGGGGCCGCGCGCACGAGTGGATTGCGTCGTTGCCGCTTTGGGCCGATGCAATGCTCTACGTGTTGTCTGCGATCGCCGTGGGTATTGGCATGCAATGCGTCCGGCGCTGGTTGCAACCATATGCAGTACGCGGTGCGAAGCCCGCTGACTTTTGCAAGCCCGTCTATCTGTGGGCATTCTTCTGGGCGACTGTCGCTTACACTGGCGCAACCTGGCTGGAGCCGATGTTGACCGAAGATTACGGCAACGGTCTTGCAGCCCTGATGGTGTTTTCGCTTTTGTTTGGCGCAATCACCTGCGCCGGACAGTACTTCTGGCTGCGGCCGCGCAAGTTTTTGCGCGCTGGCTTTTGGCGACTCTTGGCCGTGCTTTCTTTCGCGGCTGGCTTTATGTTCCTGCTTGCGCCTTGGCTGACCGTTCCGGCGTTCTCCGAAACCTTTTTCGGCGCAACCGTGGTGTGGGTTGGCGGGGTAGTGTCTTCTTTTGCTTATGGCGCGGTCTACTACCTCTACGCCAACAGCGACGTGTTCCAAGAGGGGTTAGGGGAGGGTGATCGTGCCCCGGCCGATTTCGATTACGCGCCCGCCAACCTGAATAGCGCCCGTATTTGATACGCTGAGTGCGAGGTGGCACGGCCTCCCAACCTGCGCGCCTTGCGCAATCGTGAAGCGGCACGGGTTGTGCTGATTCAGTAGTATCCAGCCGCCGAGATTCGCCGTCGCGGAGCCGGTGCCTGGGTCTTCGATCACGCTATCGTGGTTTACAAAAAAGAAGCGCGACTCAATCGCTTCATCGCCACTGGGCGCGAACACATACGCCATCGAACGCCCCAATGCATTTTGTTGGCGCTTCAGTAGATCAGGTTTAGGCGCAACGCGACGCACGGCATCGACGCTCGCAAGTGGCACAATCAATTGATCTGAGCCCGTATTGACCCAGCGCGCGCCGTCGAGGATGTCTTGTTCGGCGATACCGAGTGTTGCGGCAAGTGTGGCGCGGTCGGGTGCGCCATCGCGCGAAGTTGGCGCATTCGCGGTGAGTGTCCAACGATCACCCACGGCAGATACGGGGATGATGCCCGCCTTCATCGAAAGCGTGATGTTGTCGCCTGCGTTGCGTAGATCGCGCACCACAAACGAAGATCCCAGCGTCGGGTGGCCCGCGAATGGCATCTCGAACGTCGGTGTGAAGATGCGCACGCGTGCGGTCGCGTCGTCCGATGGAAGTACGAAAGTTGTTTCAGAAAGATTGAACTGAAGCGCTAAGGCCTGCATCTCAGTATCAGTCAGCCCGCGGCCGTCCTCGAACACGCACAATGGATTGCCGCCGAAAGTTGATTCGGCGAATACGTTGACGAGGCGATAGTTGTAAGTTCTCATGCGTAGGTCCGACAGTAAGTACACGTCACTTCACTTTACCGAATGCACATCATGAATCCCGGCAAAGCACTTTTTCTCTTGTCTGCGCTGTTGGCCTCTGCGCTGACCGCCACAGCGCAAACGCAACCTACACCACCTGCGCCCGCGGGCCTCGCTAAAGCGACCTTCGCCGGTGGCTGCTTCTGGTGTATGGAGCCGCCGTTTGATGTCATCGATGGCGTCATCTCAACTACCTCCGGCTACATCGCCGGTCGCAAAGCCAACCCCACCTACCAAGAAGTGTCTGCAGGTGTGACCGGGCACACTGAAGCGGTGGAGATCGTGTTTGACCCCAAGAAGGTTAGCTTTGAACGCTTACTCCATGTGTTCTGGCGGAACATCGACCCCACGGTCAAAGATCGGCAGTTCTGCGATAGCGGATCGCAATACCGCACAGGCATCTACACCCACGACGCCGCGCAGAAGGCAGCGGCCGATGCGTCCAAAGCGGCGTTGATGAAATCCAAGCCTTTCAAGGGCGACATCGTCACCGAGATCATTCCCGCGACGACCTTCTATGCCGCAGAGGAGTACCACCAGGATTACTACAAGAAAAATCCCGTCCGTTACAAGTTCTATCGCAGCAACTGCGGACGCGATGCGCGCCTGAAAGAGCTCTGGGGTGATGAAGCGGGCGGTGCCGCCAAGAAATGAAACCCTAGCAGGGACGGGGTGTTTGGGGCATTCTCTTGGCTGGAAGTGCCCGTTTTTGCTGGGGTTTGATGATTACCTACTGGCTGTCGCCGTGGCGTGCAGATAGCGCTCGCGTCTGATGATGCAAATTGCATGTGACGCTCTTTACATGTCGTCCCGGATTTAGTCCGGGAGCCAATTCTGATCGCGAGGAGTTGCTGGCAGCGTTATTCGCAGACCGGTGCGGGGGGTGGCTCCGCGGCCACCTACTTTCTTTCGCGGAAATCGCTGCATCGATTTCCGGCTCACCGGGCGCACCGCAAGCGTTGCGAAACCCTCGGTTCGCTGCCCAAAGAAAGTAGGCAAAGAAAGGCGACCCCG
>JAJTHU010000271.1 GCA_021300055.1 Nitrosomonadaceae bacterium
ATGCCCCGCACGTGGAAATGATCCTCGCTGATCCCAAAGGCTCGATCCTCGCTGATCTGGTCAACACCGGCACGCATGGATCGCCAGGTTCGTGGTTAGTTGAAGGCATCGGTGGTGACTATGTGCCCAAGAATCTGGACGTGCACATGGCCAAGCGCGGCATCTACGTGAGCGATGCTGAAGCCATGCTTGCGGCGCGTGAGCTATTGCAGAAGGAAGGGATCATGGGCGGCTCGAGTTCAGGCACCTTGCTCGCTGCGGCGCTGCGACATTGCCGAGAGCAAACCACGCCGAAGCGTGTGGTCACGATCGTCTGCGACGTCGGTGGCAAGTACCTCTCGAAGATGTACAACGACTATTGGATGATGGATCAAGGCATCATCACGCGGCCGCAGAAGGGCGACCTGTCCGACCTCATTGCACGTCGCCACGACGATCGCGCAACGATTACCGTAAAGCCGGATGACACGTTGAAGACCGCACTAGCGCGCATGAAACTCTACGACGTGCAGCAGATGCCGGTCTTGGACGGTGACGCCGTGGTTGGAATCATCGATGAATCCGATATCTTGATGGCCGTGTTTGGCGATGAAAGTCGCTTTCAGGCACCGGTGCGCGACGCCATGAGCGATCGCATTGTCACTCTCGACAAGACTGACTTCATCTCGCGGCTGATTCCCATTTTTGACGATGGTCATGTCGCGATCGTGATGGATGGCGACAAATTCTTGGGACTCATTACCCGCTACGACTTGCTGACGTACTTGCGCAGAAGGGCTCAGTAACCATGACGAAAAGCATGACGACTAAGCACGGCTTTGGCACACGCGCTATCCACGCAGGACAAGAGCCCGACCCGACGACCGGTGCGGTGATGGTGCCCATCTACGCGACGTCAACTTACGCGCAAGCCAGCCCTGGTGTGCACAAGGGCTTTGAGTACGCACGTACCCACAACCCGACGCGCATGGCGTTCGAGCGTTGTGTGGCGGATCTTGAAAACGGCGCGCAAGGCTTTGCGTTCGCGTCCGGTCTGGCGGCATCGGCCACCATCTTGGACACACTCGAGTCGGGTGCGCACGTGATTGCGCTCGACGATCTTTATGGCGGCACCTATCGGCTATTTGAGCGCGTGCGCAAACCAGCAGCCAATCTGCAGTTCACCTTTATGGATATGGCAGACCCGGCACGCATTGAGGCGGCGATTCAGCCGAACACCCGCATGATTTGGGTCGAGTCGATTTCCAACCCGTTATTGAAGTTGGTCGATCTGAGCGCCATCGCAGCGATTGGCAAAAAGCACGGCATCGTCACCGTGGCCGACAACACCTTTGCAACACCCTATGTGCTACGTCCGCTGGACCACGGTTTCGATTTGGTCATGCACTCAGTCACGAAGTACCTCAACGGCCATTCGGACATGGTCGGCGGTGTTGTTGTTGCGCGCGAACAAAACGCGTTGAGCGAGAAGCTAGCTTTTTTGCACAACGCGGTGGGCAGCATCCTTGGGCCATTTGATAGCTTCTTAGCCATGCGCGGCCTAAAGACCTTGCACCTGCGAATGGCGCGGCATTGCGAAAGCGCGCTGGCGATCGCGCAGTGGCTCGAGGCGCATCCAAAAGTCGCGAAGGTGCATTACCCAGGGCTGGCGTCACACCCGCAACACCAGCTCGCACAAAAGCAAATGAACGCGGACAACAAAAATACATATGGTGGAATGATTTCGGCGGTGCTCAAGGGTGGCCTTGAGGACTCGCGACAATTTTTGGAACGACTCAAGATCTTTGTTTGTGCAGAGAGCTTGGGCGGCGTCGAAAGCTTGGCCGAGCATCCCGCCATCATGACGCATGCGTCGATCCCCGCGCACATTCGTGCGGAGCTCGGCATCAATGATTCGTTGGTGCGCCTGTCCGTGGGCGTTGAAGATGTCGAAGACTTGAAGGCGGATATCGCGCAGGCGCTAAACTAAAACTCTAGTATTGGCGCGCACTTTCAGGCATTTTTTCTTGAAAACTCCCGCCAATAGGCGAGTTTGCCTGTTCGATTATTTGCAGCGCTGGCTTAGTACGGACTCGCTGCGTCGTCGATCACCACGCGTTTGTGGCGTGTCGTCACGGTCGAGCCAAGCATCGAGAGGGCAACCGCCTCAGCGACCTTGATGCCATCAACCCCAGCGCTCATGATGCCGCCGGCATAGCCGCAACCTTCGCCCGCTGGGTAGAGACCTTTGGTGTTAAGGCTTTGGAAGTGGTCGTCGCGCCGCGTGATGCGTACCGGTGCAGACGTGCGCGTCTCGACACCGGTGAGCACCGCATCGTTCATTGCGAAGCCCTTGATCTGTTTGTCGAAGGCAGGAAGTGCCTCACGCACCGCTTCAATCACAAAGCCCGGCACACACTTGCTTAGATCCGTCATGGTGACACCCGGCTTGTAGGAGGGCACGACCGACGCGAGCGCTGTCGATGGACGGCATGCGAGGAAGTCACCGACCAACTGCGCGGGTGCATTGTAGTTTTCGCCCCCCGCCTTGAACGCGGCCTCTTCCCAGCGACGTTGAAAGTCCACGCCGGCCAACACGTGCTCGGGGTAGTCCTGACGCGGCGAGATGCCGACCACAATGCCCGCGTTAGCGTTGCGCTCATTTCGCGAGTACTGGCTCATGCCATTGGTCACCACGCGCCCCGGTTCAGACGTTGCGGCGACGACCGTGCCGCCGGGACACATG
>JAJTHU010000249.1 GCA_021300055.1 Nitrosomonadaceae bacterium
GCTGTTGACTGGGTTCACACACTTCCAGTCTGGCACCTCGATGCCGTTTAGGCGAGGAGGGGTCCATCCCATTGCTTTGGGTCACAAGCCGACACCTCGCGTACACCCTCTGGATGGTTCAACGCGCCAAAAACCCCGCATCCTCAATCGCGTTTTTGGCGTCCTGTACGCTCACACCGCCGTCGGCGATTTGGAACGACGCGCGCTTGTTCGCTAGGTCAACCGCGACGTCGCTGACGCCACTGAGGCGAGAGAGCACATTGGTGACGCTCTTGACGCAGCCGCCGCAGGTCATGCCTTCGACGGTAAATGTGATTTGTTGAGTGGACATCTTGATCTCCTTTAGTTTGGCCCGCCAGTTGGGGGTCTCCAGCGTTTGAGCAACATCGAATTGCTCACGACTGAAATTGAGCTTGCTGCCATCGCCGCGCCCGCGATGATTGGGTTCAACATGCCGAACGCGGCGAGTGGAATGCCGATGATGTTATAGATGAACGCAAAAAACAGATTCTGGTGAATCTTGCTGATCGTGGCGCGCGATAGCGCCAATGCATCGGCGACGGCGTTGAGGTCGTCGCGCATGATCGTCACACCGGCAACGTTCATGGCGATGGCGCTGCCGCCCCCCATGGCAAAGCTCACGTCGGCCGCCGCGAGCGCAGGCGCATCGTTAATGCCATCGCCGACCATGCCGACGCGTTTGTGGCTGCGCGCGGCGACTTCTTGCAGTTTGCGAATTGCATCGGCCTTATCGTCAGGGGTGAGCCCGGCGCGGACATCTTCCGGCACGAGGCTAACCGATGCGCCGACGGCTTTGGCCGTTTCGGCGTTGTCGCCCGTCAGCATCAACACGCGGATGCCGAGTGCGTGCAAGCGTGCGACGGCAGCACGTGAGCTGGCGCGTGGCTGGTCCGCGATGCCAATGAAACCAAGCAGCGTTTCTGCGCGCGCCACCGCGACCACCGATTGCCCCTGCGAAGCCAGCGTGTGCGCCGTGCTGAGGTCGACACTGGTGGCCGCTTTGCCGAGCTGCGTCGCCACCCATGTTGGTTCACCGAGCAGACAATCTGCGCCGTTTACCTGTGCGCGTACACCGTGACCGGCGACTACACTGAACGCCGTAATGGGGGTGATGTTGGCGCCGCTTGTCGCTGCTCGCTGAGCGATCGCCTTAGCGAGGGGGTGCTGTGACCCTTGCTCCAAACTTGCCGCGAGCCCGAGTAAGTCTTGCTCGCTGCCGTTCAAGGCGGCGAGCGAAGTCACGACGGGTTTGCCTTCGGTCAGTGTGCCGGTTTTGTCGACGACCAACACGTCGATGCTGCATGCGAGCTCCAGTGCTTGCGCATCACGAAACAACAGGCCGTTCCGCGCCGCGACGCCAATGCCGACCATGACCGCAGTAGGTGTCGCCAAGCCCAAGGCGCAAGGGCAGGCAATGACGAGTACCGCCACGGCATGCAGCATCGCTTGCGTGGTGTCGCCGGTAAGCCATGCCGTCGCCGCAAATGTGATGAAGGCAATGACAAGCACGATTGGCACGAACAATGCTGACACACGATCAGCGATGCGCTGGATCGGCGCTTTGGAGCCTTGCGCTTCCAAGGTACGCCGCGCAATCGCCGCAAGCTGCGTACTCTCACCGGTGCTCGTTGCCGCAACGCGCGCGAAGCCATTGCTACACAATGTCCCTGCAAACACCGTTGCGCCAATGCTTTTGTGCTGGGGTACCGATTCGCCCGTGAGCATGGATTCGTCTAAGTGCAGTTCACCCTCAACGATCTTGCCGTCGGCGGCGAGCGATTCCCCCGCGCCCACCAGCAGCACGTCGCCGCGCTTGAGCTCGCGCACCGAGATGCCTACCGTCTGACCTTCGCGCTCGACGCGCGTGGTTTCGGGTGCAAGGCGTAACAATCCGTCGATGGCGCGCGCGGCGCGGCGCTTGGCGCGGGTTTCGATCGTCTTTCCAAGCAACACGAGGACAATGATGGCGGCTGAGGCTTCGAAGTACACCTCCAGATGCTCACTGTGGCCGCGATGCACAAACAACAAGTAGGCAGATAAAAACCACGCCGCGCTGGTGCCGAGTGCGACCAGCACATCCATGTTCGCGCCACCTGAGCGCAGCGCGCCCCACGCGCCTGCATAGAAACGTCTGCCTACCCAAAACTGAATAGGCAGCGTGAGGATCATTTGCCAGAACGGCGCAATGAGTCCGTGCGTGCCCGCGAGCATGCCCGCCATCTCCACGGCGAGTGGTGCGGCGAGCACCCCGCTGACGATGAGGTCATTCCGATCGCGGCGGTACTCCGCTTCGTGCAAGGCGTTCGCTTGGGCTTGTGCTTCTTCGAGCGAAGGTGGCTTAACGGCTGCCTGATAACCGGCGCGCTCGACGGCAGCGATGAGCACGTTACTATCCAATGGGCCGTTAGCCACCCGCACGCTTGCAGACTCGGTCGCGAAGTTCACCTGCGCGCTGACGCCGGGCAGCCGGTTCAGCACCGTTTCGATGCGCGTAGCGCATGCGGCACATGTCATGCCGGAGACATCGAGCTCAATGGTGTCGGGGGTCGCCACTTGTGCGCGAAGTTACGCGAAAACGATCGGCGCCAAGAACGCGAAGAA
Organism: Nitrosomonadaceae bacterium; assembly: GCA_021300055.1. Lineage (GTDB taxonomy): Bacteria > Pseudomonadota > Gammaproteobacteria > Burkholderiales > Usitatibacteraceae > UKL13-2. The sequence continues at coordinate 2,623 of JAJTHU010000249.1, forward strand.
GAAGCCAACCACGTAGATGCCTAACGAAATCCAATAGACCACTAGTGACACTTTGCGCGTACGCGTACACGCAGCGGCGAGCGCGGGGTCGGCGGGGCAGGGCAGGCTACGCGCCCGCCACTGCATCACCCTGGAGCCCACCAGCATGACACCCGCGATGCTGAACAACGCGACCTTGTGCTCGGACAGCCAAACGATCTGCGGGAAGGTCGTCACGAGCCCCGCCATCGCCGCGCCTGCGCCGACGGACACCAACAGTGCCGGCAGCGCGCAGCAAATCAGCGTGCTGCCGCTGGTGAACAGTGACAGGAACGACGCGGCGAAGCTAGTGCGAAATTCCGCAAGCACGGTTTACTTGCTGCCTTTGATTTTCTTAGTGAGCGCGTCAAACGCCTCGTCGCTGCGCTTGATCGAAGTCACGACATAGCCCGCGTCGGTGATTTCGGCCTTGATCGTGGCATCTGGGATGTCTTTGCCATCCTTCAGCGAGACAACAGCGACCTTCTTGTCGAGGCTCACAAAGACCTTATCGGTGGCGCCTTGGGCCTTCATTTTCTTCTCGACGCCTTGGGCACAAAACGCACAGACCAAACCATCCAAGCCGATCTGAATCGTCTTGGCGTTGGCGACAGTGGAGGCGAGAGCGGCGACTGCTGCGACTGCGATGAGGAGCTTATTCTTCATGGTGGTTCCTTTCGTGACGAATGGTTAGATTTTAGTAGTTCATCATGAGCATGATCTGGGACTTACGTCCTTCGGTCATGCCAATTTCGACCCAGATATTGTTCTTGAACAGGCGTACAAAGCCGCCGGCTTCGGTTTTGTCGTTCATGCCGCGATAGCGTTTGACTTGGCCGGCGAACCAAACCGCGAGTTCGTCGTAATCATGCGCGTAGGGTGACAGGCCGAGTTGCACCGTGTCGGTGCGGTCTAGGAATCGACTGGTTTGGTGAGTGTCCATCTTGAACGATGAATAAAACTGCCGCGTTTCGTAGTCGCCCATAAACGTATAGCGTCGCGCAGACTCGCTATAGGTCGCCGTCTGACCAACGGTGTGGCCCGGATGGATCACCATCGGCACGCCTTGTTTGACAGTGTCGGCAAAGCCGTACCCGAACGAGGCAAACAAGTTGCCTTGTGCGCCGGGAAGGTTCCAGCGCTTGAGCAGCCAATTGGCTTGCAGATGCTGATAGCGTGTTTCGCGGAGCTTATCGTCGCTGCGCATGGTGGTGTCTGCCATTCCGATTGACCACCAAACCTTCGGGGCGTAGAAGAGCTCGGTTTGGATCATATTGCCCTCACGCTCGTGCATAAACGTCGTGCCATCAGCAAACGAGATTGGCTTGGCGTCCGCGTTGAGCGCAGTGCCGAACACAGCGAGTGCGCCCAGACCCAGTAGCACGACGCGGGCTGCGAGGGTCTGATTAAGGGCGCCTTTGGTGAAACGAAATGAAGATGAAGCGGACATGACTCTCCTTGAATATTCCAGAAAAACGGAAAGGTCTTGGGCAGGCCGGCTGGCCATGCCTCACGACGGGGAGGGTCAGGACGCTAAATCAGCAGCACGAGGCTGCGCAGAAAGGGCGGATCAGGGATGGCCGGACTGTCTACCCCGCCGATACGCGCGGCGTGGCCTGTTGCCACGGGAAGTGCAGCCGAGGGAATAGCGGCCGCGACTTGGAGGGGGAGTTGATCTGCAACAATCGGCTTGACTTGTTGCTGTGCGCCGCTGGTGCCGCTGGTCTCGCAATGCTGCTTGCACAGGGCAGAACGGGTGCCGGCGGCGTCTTCGGATTCGGTTGGGCAATCGCAGTCGTGCGCAGCATGGCTGGCGGTCTGCGTAGACGCTTCAGGTGCGAGCCCGGCGCAAGCGTGCATTGCCACCGCCCACTGGCTCCAGAAAAGCAGCAACACCAAAAGCAAAGCGATAGCCTTGCCTAAGCTCGATTGAGATGCGCGGCGGATACCAAAGGATTGTTGCATTCCAGTATGAGGCGATTTCGGCCTCGAAGTTCCGTTTAGGGGTGCGGGTGCAGGGCAGCGGGGTGCCAAAGTGCCAAAATATCCCCAGAATTTCAATAAATCAGGCGCTTAGCGCCAGATTCAAGCGTCCACCTTCAGCGTAAAAACCACGCGCTAGACCTAGGCGCTACCCCAGCGCCCACCAAAAACCAGGAGACTGCATGGCTGTTCCGACACCCCAATGGGACCGATTCTATCGCCACACCGAATTCAGCGCCTTGCTCCAAGGCTATGCCGCAGCGTTTCCCGAGTTGGTCAGTATTGAATCAATCGGCAAGAGCTTTGAAGGCCGCGACATCTGGGTGTTGACCCTGACCAACCGCAAAACCGGTGCGGCGGCTGATAAGCCGGCTTATTGGGTCGACGCCAACATCCACGCCAGCGAGTTGGCAGGCGGCACCGCAAGCCTGTACCTCTTGGACTTGCTCACGAAGCAATATGGGAAGCGCGAAGACATCACGCGCTGTCTGGATACGCGCACGTTGTATCTGTGCCCACGCATCAACCCTGACGGTGCGGAGTGGGCGATGCTCCCGCCGGAAGAGGGCGGCCCGAAGATCATCCGATCCTCTACGCGCCCGTACCCCTACGATGAAGAGCCGATCGACGGCTTGGATATTCAGGATATCGACGGCGATGGGCGCATTTTGTCGATGCGTATCCCTGATCCAAACGGCAACTGGAAGTGCCACCCGACCGAGCCGCGCTTGATGATTGCGCGTGAGCCTGACGAGTTCGGCGGCCAGTACTACCGCATCATGCCCGAGGGCAACTTACGCGATTACGACGGCTACACCGTCAAAGTGAACCGCGACAAGCAAGGCCTCGACCTCAACCGCAATTTCCCCGGCAACTGGCGGCAAGAATTCGAGCAACTCGGCGCAGGCCCGTACCCCACTTCCGAGCCCGAAGTACGCGCGGTGGTGCACTTCATCACGCACCACAGCAACATTTGCGCGGCGCTATCGTTCCACACTTGGAGCGGTGTGCTGCTGCGGCCGATGTCGACGCAGCCCGATGCGGAGCTGCCTGCCGAAGACTTGTGGGAGTACCAGCGTCAGGGCAAGAAGGGTGAGGCGATCACCGGTTACCCGGCGATTAGTACTTATGAAGAGTTCCGCTATCACCCGAAAGAAGTCATCAGCGGCACCTTCGACTGGATCTACGACCATCTTGGCCTCTACGAGTGGACGGTGGAAATCTGGTGCCCGATGCGCGAAGCGGGCATCACCAACTACAAGTACATCGATTGGTTCCGCTCACACGCCGTCGAGGACGATCTCAAGATGCTCGCGTGGGCTGATCGTGAGCTCAAGGGCAAGGGCTACGTCGACTGGTATGCGTTCGATCACCCGCAGCTCGGCAAAGTCGAGATTGGCGGCTGGGACAAGATTTACGCCTTCCGCAATCCGCCGCCGCATTTGCTCGAATGCGAAGTCGCGAAGTTTCCGGATTGGATCTTGCACAACGCGCTCATCACGCCGCAACTCGACATCATCGAAACCAAGCTCGAAAAGCTGAGCGCCGACACGCACAAGCTGACCCTCGTGGTGCAAAACGCCGGCTATCTGCCGACGTATGTTTCCAAGCGCGCCAAAGCGCGTGGCCAGTCGCGTGGTGTGATCGTTGATTTGACCTGCGGCACTGGTGTTGAGCTTGCAAACGGCAAGACGCGTACGACTCTCGGCGAGCTCGAAGGGCGGGCGTATAAGCACACGCTGATGAGCTTTTGGTCGGATACGACGCCAACGGCCGATCGCGCTGTCTTGGAGTGCGTGTTGAAAGGCAAGGGCGACGTGCAGATTGAGGCGCGTCACGACAAGGCTGGGCGGGTCAGCAAAAAAGTCACTATCGCCTAGCGAGTCGAGCGACATCGAACACAGGAGCGAATGAATGAATCGCCGCAACTTCCTTATCGCTGCAAGCGCCGCAACCACGTCTGGACTTGCCACCACACTTCACGGAGAACACGCGATGGCTGCTAGCTCACCATCCTCATCAACGTCGCCTTCATCGGCTGCCTTCAATATTGTTGAAGCCTCCGCGGCCGACCTCCAGTCAGCAATGACCAAGGGCCGCGTTTCCTCAGAAGCGCTGGTGCGCGCCTACCTCAACCGTGTCAAAGCCATCGACAAGTCAGGACCTCGCATCAACGCGGTGATCGAGACCAATCCAGATGCACTCACCATCGCACGCGAACTCGATCGCGAGCGCAAGGCCGGTAAGGTGCGCGGGCCATTGCACGGCATCCCCGTGCTCATCAAGGACAACATCGCCACGGCCGACAAAATGCAAACCACGGCCGGCTCGTTGGCGTTGCAAGGTGCGCGCGCCAACAAAGATGCGTTTATCGTCACCAAGCTGCGTGAGGCTGGTGCGGTCATCATCGGTAAGACCAATCTGTCCGAGTGGGCAAACTTTCGCTCGACGCGATCGACGTCGGGCTGGAGCTCGCGCGGCGGACTCACCAAGAACCCTTACGCATTGGATCGCAACACGAGTGGTTCGAGCTCGGGGTCGGGCGCAGCGGCCGCAGCGAGCCTAGCCACACTCACGGTGGGTACCGAAACAGACGGCTCAATCGTTTCGCCGTCGGCCATCAACGGCTTGGTGGGCTTCAAGCCAACGTTGGGCTTGGTGAGCCGCAGCGGCATCATCCCGATCGCGCACTCGCAAGACACTGCGGGCCCGATGTGTCGCACCGTCGCGGACGCTGCGGTTCTGCTCTCCGCGCTCACTGCGCGCGATGAAGCCGACAAGGCAACCAGCGCGCCACCACGCCCGACCGGCGCCATCGACACTGACTTCGTTAAGGCGCTCGACCGTAACGCGCTCAAGGGCAAACGCATCGGCGTGGTGAGAAGCCAATTTGGCGGCCGCAATGACTTGGTGTCTGCGGAAATCGAAAAGGCGCTCAAGGTGTTGAAAGACGCGGGCGCCGAATTGGTTGACCTGCCGGAGCTACCCAATGCCAACAAGTACGGCGCGACCGAATACGAAGTGTTGCTGTACGAATTCAAAGCGGGCGTGGCCGACTACATCGCTCAATACGCGCCGACGTCACCGGTGAAGAATCTGGCGGACATCATCGCCTTTCACGAGAAGAACGCGTCGCGCGTGATGCCATTTTTCGCGCAGGAGCACATGGTGCGCGCCAATGCCAAAGGTGGCCTCGACGATAAGGCCTATCTCGACGCGCTCGCCAACAACCACAAGTTCTCGCGCGCCGAAGGTATCGACAGAGCGCTCATCGACAACAAGCTCGATGCGCTAGTGGCGCCTTCCGGTAGTCCCGCTTGGCTCACCGACTTCATTCGCGGAGACAACAGCGGTGGCGGTTTCTCGTCGCCTGCCGCCGTTGCGGGGTATCCGCACATCACCGTGCCCGCCGGCCTCGTGCAAGGCCTGCCGTGCGGCATTTCGTTTGTGGGCGCGGCATGGAGCGACGCCAAGATCATCGGCATGGCGTATGCATTCGAGCAAGCGAGCAAAGCGCGCCGCGCACCGACGTACGCCAAAACGGTGAATGTGAAGGCCTGACGTTATTGAGTGTGGGACATGAAAGTGTCCATTTGGCGGGCGTTTCGAAGCAGGAAAATGCCTGAAACGCCGCGCCAGTGCTAGTGTTTTGAATCCGGGACAGTGCCCCGTGGGCGACGCAGCCCTAGAGCACTGCAAGCTCGCATAGACTGCGAGGCAGCATCATTACAAAGACCAATCAAGGGAGAGTTGGTATGCGTGTTCTTTCTAACGCCGCGCTCGCGGTGTTGTGTGGCTTTGCGCTTGAAACGGCAATCGGTGTGGCGCAAGCGCAGAGCGTTGGTCAACCCGCCGCTCAGAGCGCATCCGCACCGACCGCCGCAGCAATGGCGGCAAAACGCCCGCTCACGCACAACGACTTCGATAGCTGGAAGAGCATCGCCAACACCACGCTGTCGCGCGACGGCAAGTGGCTGGCGTACGCCATTCAGCCGCAGGACGGCGATGGCGAGTTGGTCGTGCGCGAAATCGCGACCGGCAAAGAGCGCCGCGAACCGGTTGGTGCACTGCCACCGCCGGCGACGATGCCCGACCCCGAGAATCCCGATGCGCCACCGCCACCCCGCACGATTCGTGTCGTATTCACATCAGACGCGCGCTTCCTGATTGCGACGACTTATCCGACTAAGGCGGAGATGCAAGCTGCACGCAAGGCGCGCAAGCGAGCTGAGGACATGCCGAAGGGCGGGCTGATCATCGTTGACCTCGCCGCTGCGGACAAACCTGCTGTGCCCGTCGCCAATGTGAAAAGCATCCATGTGCCTGCCAAAGGCGGCGCGTGGTTGGCCTACCTCAAAGAGGCCACTGCAGAACCTGCAACGCCCGCGATCAACACGGCCCCCGCAACGACGGCAGCCGCAAAACCTGATGCCGCTGATTTCACGTACGCTGATGACTCGCTTGACCAAGCCGCCGCGCGCCGCCCAGCCGCTGGTGCCACGGCGACCACGAACAACGCTGCGCCTGCCGTCACTTACGGCACCGAGTTGGTGCTGCGCGAACTCACCACCGGCCGCGAGCAAAGCTTTGCGAACGTCACCGAGGTCAGCTTCGCGCGTGACGGAAAGGCATTGCTGTTTGCCGTCTCGGCCAAAGCCGACGCCGAAAACGGCGTCTATGCCATCACGCCGACTAGCGGCGCGGACGCGCAAGCGACGGCGCTCCCGCAAGTGACCGCGTTGCTGAAAGGCAAAGGCAAATACAGCAAGCTCGCGTGGGATCGCGAGCAAACCCAATTGGCGTTCTTCAGCGACCGAGATGACGCAGCAGCCAAGCAGCCGCAGGTGAAGGTTTATCACTGGGTGCGCGGCGCAGGGGGTAGCAACACAAGCGCCAGCGAAGTCGTCATCAACAAAGACACGGGGATGCGCGATGGCCTCCCGCCAAGCGATCGGGGTACGTTGGCGTTTTCGTGGGATGGTAAGAAGCTCTACGTGCCTACCGCGCCACGTGCGAAGCCGCCGCGCGCTGCCGACGCTGTTCCAGAAGAAGAACGCGTCGTCGCGGATCTATGGCGCTGGAATGACGACTACGTGCAACCGATTCAGCGCGTGCGTGCGACCCAAGAGCGCAACCGCACCTACCGCGCCGTGTTTGACATCGCCAGTAAGCGGCTGACACCGATCGCTGATGAGGCGATGCGCACTGTTTTGATGAGCGACGACGGCACGCGCGCCATCGGCCTCGATGATCGCGCTTATCGACGTCTGACGGATTTCGATGGCGGCTACAACGACGTGTATCTCATCGACACCCGCACCGCTAAGTCGCTACTGGTGCAAAAGAAGTTACGCAACCTTGGTGGTGGCGGTGGTGGTCCCGGCAGCGCATTCCAATGGTCGCCGGACGGCAAGTGGGTCTTGTTTTACCGCGAACAACATTGGCATGTGGTCAACACCGCTGACGGCAAAACACGCAACCTCTCGGCGGGTGTTTCCACCAAAACCAAGCGCGCGTTCTTCAATGAAGAGCAAGACACACCAGGCCCTAAGGGACCTTACGGCACGGCCGGTTGGTTGTCTGACTCAAGCAGCGCATTGGTGTACGACCGCTTCGATGTATGGCAAGTGTTCGCTGACGGGCGCGCGCCCCAAAACCTCACCAACGACGCGGGCCGCAAAGACAACGTGCGCCTTCGCGTGCAACCGTTAGAGCCCGTCGACGAAGACGATGACGAACGCGGCATCAACCCGAGCAAGCCCTTAGTGCTGCGCAGCGAAAGCGAAGTTAACCGCGCAAGTGGCTTCTATCGCACCACGTTCGCAGCAGGCGCAACACTCGAACGGCTTATCTGGGGCGACGCGAACCATCGCGTTGTGGCGCGCGCTCGCGACGCTGAACGCGTGGTCATCACGGCATCACGTTTTGATCGCTACCCCGATTTGCAGCTGACCAACACCAACTTCGCAGCGCCGCGTGTGGTGACGAAAGTGGGCGCGCAAGTTGAGCCGTTTTTGTGGGGTAGTGCGGAGCTCATGTCGTTCACCAGCGCGGCGGGTAAGCCGCTAAGTGCGGCGGTGTACAAACCTGCAAATTTCGACCCGAAGAAAAAATACCCGTTGATGGTTTACATCTACGAGAAGCTCTCGCAGAACGTACACAACTTCGTTGACCCGCGTCCGAGCAATGGTATCAATGCCTCGCTCTACACGAGTAACGGTTACGTAGTGCTGATGCCCGATATCGTTTACGCCGCCAAAGGGTGGGGCAAGCCTGGGCAAGACGCCATGGATGCGGTGATGCCCGCCATCGATAAGATCATCAAGCAAGGCTTCATTAACGAAAAGGCCATCGGCATCCAAGGTCACTCGTGGGGCGGCTATCAAATCGCGTGGATGGTCACGCGTACCAACCGCTTCCGCGCCGCGGAGGCGGGCGCGCCGGTGGGCAATATGACCTCAGCTTATTCGGGTATTCGTTGGGGCTCTGGCTTGCCGCGTCAGTTCCAGTACGAGCAAGGGCAAAGCCGCATTGCCAAATCGATGGCAGAAGACCCAAAGAGCTACATCGAGGCGTCGCCCGTGTTCGCGGCGCACAAGGTCACCACGCCGCTGTTGATTCTGCATAACGACGCCGACGATGCGGTGCCCTGGTACCAAGGCATTGAGTTGTTTTTGGCGTTACGCCGCCACAACAAAGAGGCGTACCTCTTCAACTACAACAACCAGCTGCACAACTTACGTCGTCGCGCCGACCAGAAAGATTTCGCGCTGCGAATGCATCAGTTCTTCGACCACTACCTCAAAGGCGCGGCTGCGCCAGAGTGGATGACTAAGGGAATCAACTTCCTTGATCGCGACGAGGAGAAGGACGCGTTCCGTAAGTCGCGAGAGGGCGCCAAGTAGTCGACCGCAGGAATTGCTAGTCTTTCCAATTCCACCACAGCAATTTCTGCGGGTCATGCTTCTTGTGCCAGGCAAAGTAGATCGCACACCGGAACACGTACAACACGCAGCGATCTTGCTTTAGCTTAGTCAGGCGACATAGTTCGTCATAAAGCACCTGTGCGTCGCGGTTCTTCAAATCAGCGATTGCATAAATGCCAAGAGAGTGAAAGTCTTCGGTCGCCGCAGGTCCGACGCCGGGGATGGTCATCAGTTCGGACTTCACTGTTTTTTTCATTTTTGGCTCGAGGTTTCACGTTCGATCTGTCGCCGAAAATCGGCGAGGGTCTTGCCGGCTTCGTGGCGAAAGGATACGTCGCTGAGCCTGAGCTGCCTGATGCGATCCAGTCGAAACACGCGAAAGTCACGGCGCAGTTCGCACCATGCTGCGAGTGTCCAGCGGTCACCCCAAAAGTGCAGCGCCAGCGGGCGTACGCTGCGGTTAGTGGACTTGGTTTCTTTGTCAGCATAGTCGAACACCAGCTTTTGCTGCGCACGAATCGCGTGCCGCGCGACTTCAAATCTATCGCTGATTCGTTTATCGATATGAAAATCAGGCGCGTAGATCTGGGTTGCGTCAATCGCGTGTCGAAGTGAGGGTGGCGTGACGGCAACGATCTTCTCCAAAGCACTTGCTGCCTGCGCGGAAAGCGCAGTCCCGCCCCAAGAGCTCACCATGCGTGCGCCGATGGTGAGCGCCTCAATCTCATCGCGGGTGAACATGATGGGAGGAATGTCAAAGGACTGATCAAGTGCATAGCCCACACCTGCTTCGCCGATGACGGGCACGCCGCTGGTCGAAAGATCGCGAATGTCGCGGTAGACCGTTCGTGTCGAGACGCCTAGGCGTTCTGCGAGATGCTCTGCGGTCGTCAGGCGACGACCACGAAGCATCTGCACAATGGCGAAGAGTCGGTCTGCGCGCCGCACGGGCTTGCGTCAGCTGTCGATCTTGAAATGCGGGTTCTCGATCAATCCGACACGGTTGCCGAATGGATCGATTACCGCGGCTACCTTGACGCCGCTGCCAACGTCACGCATCGGAGACTCGATGGTAGCGCCCAGTGCGGTTGCGCGTGCAAGTTCTGCCGCGATGTTCTCCGTGCCCCAATAAGTTGTTGCGTCGGCACCTGCATCCTCACTCGGGATGAGACCAAGCTCAAAGCCTCCCACGCTATATCCGACGTAGTACGGCTCGTCAAAGTACGGTGCATAGCCGACGAGCTTGGTATACCAAGCCTTTGCGGCATCAATGTCGCTCACGGCGTAAATCGTCGTGCGGAGCCCAAGTAGCATCGCATTTCCTCTCGCTCGCTCATTGCAAGGCGTGTAAGCCGACGCGATTGCCCTCGCTATCGACAATGTGCGCGAAGTATCCCATGCCCGGTGGCAAGGCAGTCTTTGGCAAGGAGACACGACCACGTTCAGCGAGAACACGCTCAAGCGCCGCGTCAATGCTCGGATTCGCGTCGAGGTAAACGATACTGCCCTGTGCC
>JAJTHU010000187.1 GCA_021300055.1 Nitrosomonadaceae bacterium
ATTTATTTGGCGCTTGCCGCAGGGTGCACCAAATTAAGCCTGCTTTACGGCGCGGAGATTCAATTGTTGCCGGGTAAAGCGATTGCCGCGATTTTGGGCGAGGCCAACGACACACGCTACGCCTTCGAGGATTACCGCATGGCGGGCGTGGCCGATGCCGAGCGCAAGATTGGTCTCGTTTAATCCGGCCTATTGGATCGGCTGAGCGCGTCGCGAGGCGCTCAGGCAAAATTGCGGTTATGAATCTCTACGGTCTATTCGAGCAGCGTTTTCCGCACGCTGCCGATTCGAGCACGCTCTTTCTAGAAACTGCCGCTGGGCGCCAAGTCAGTTTTGGCGAACTCATCGATACCAGCGGCCGCTACGCGGCGCAGTTGATTGCGCTAGGTGTTGCGCCGGGTGACCGCGTCGCGGTCCAAGTGGATAAGTGCGTTGAGTCGGTGTTTCTGTACTTGGCCTGTTTGCGCGCCGGTGCGGTGTACCTGCCGCTCAATAGCGCCTATCGCGAGAGCGAAATCGACTATTTCCTCGGAGATGCGGAGCCCACGGTATTCGTGCACGCCAGCCGTGACGCCGCTTGGATTGATCCCATCTGTCGCGCGCGCGGCATCGCGCACCACTTCACGCTCGATACAAACGGCGACGGCACATGGCCCGCCGCTTGCACGCTCGCGCCGATGCAAGGTTATGTCGCGCGTGGCGACGATGACCTCGCGTGCATTCTTTACACCTCCGGAACGACAGGTCGCAGCAAGGGTGCAATGCTCACGCATCGTAACTTGTCGTCGAACGCACTGACGCTGCACAAAGTGTGGGGGTTTCGCGCGGATGATGTGCTGTTACATGCGCTGCCGTTGTTTCACGTGCACGGGCTATTCGTGGCGCTGAACACCATCCTCCTCAACGGCGGAAAGATGTTGTTCCACGAGCGCTTTGACGCCGCGCCGGTGATGCGCGATTTGCAACGCGCGACGGTGTTTATGGGCGTCCCGACTTACTACACGCGCTTGCTTGCCGAACCAAGTTTTGGCGCGGCGCAGTGCGCGGGTATGCGCCTGTTTGTATCAGGCTCGGCGCCTCTGTTGCCCGAAACGTTTGAGGCATTCAGGGAGCGGACGGGACACACCATTCTTGAGCGCTACGGCATGACCGAAACTGGCATGATTACGTCGAACCCGCTGGAGGGTGAGCGGCGTGGCGGTACGGTGGGGTTTCCGCTTCCCGGTGTGGATGTACGTGTGGTCGATGATCAATTGAATCGCGTGGCGCCCAACCAGATCGGGCACATTCAATTGAAGGGGCCGAACGTGCTGCCGGGGTACTGGCGCCTACCCGAGAAGAATGCCGAGGAGTTCACCGCTGACGGTTACTTCAAGACCGGCGACATGGGCATGTTTTCCGAGGACGGCTACCTTGCTATCGTCGGGCGCTCGAAGGATTTGGTGATTTCCGGTGGTTACAACGTCTATCCAAAAGAGATTGAGCTGCTGCTCGATTCCTTTGAAGGTGTTGAGGAGAGCGCAGTGATCGGCTTGCCGCATCCTGACTTTGGTGAGGCTGTAGCGGCCGTGGTCGCGGCGAAACCCGGGGCTAGGCTTGAAGAATCCGCTGTCATCGCCACCTTGAAGGGATCGTTGGCGAATTTCAAGGTGCCCAAGCGCATTTTTGTGGTCAAGGAGTTGCCGCGAAACGCGATGGGCAAAGTACAGAAAAACGTGCTGCGCGACACTTACAAATCCACCTTTGCGGCATAGTGTGGCATTGATCCGACGGACGGTTTGGACACGACCACAGCACCGTCATCGCGAACGTCACTGGCTGCGTTGATTGACTAGCAGTTTGCGCTGGCGGCACGCACGACTAACCTCATATTGAATTGTTTTAGGCTTCTTCATGATCGTCTTTAATCTGTCCTGTTCACAAGATCACGCTTTCGACGGCTGGTTCCGGTCGGCGGACGATTTTGAGCGCCAGCAACGCGCAGGCTTGGTCGAGTGCCCGATGTGTGGTGACGCGCAGATTCAGAAGTGCTTGTCTGCGCCGCGCCTGAACTTAGGCGCGAGCGCGCCGGTCGAGCCTTCGCGTGCAGACGAGGCGGGCAGCAACACGCGCGGTGTTAGTTCGCAAGAAGTCGTCGGTGGATCGATGATGCAGGGCCTGCAAACCCACATGCTGGCGCAGTTCAAGCAGTTTGTCCTCGCCAACACCGAAAACGTCGGCACCGATTTTGCTGAGACCGCCAGACGTATCTACTACGGTGAAGAGGCGCATCGCAACATTCGCGGACGCGTATCTGCAGAAGAAGCGCAGGCGTTGCGAGAGGAGGGCATCGAAACCCTCGGCTTGCCGCCCGGCATCATCCTCGACGAGGGCGTGCAGTAGCTGGGCATTGTCCCCCTGCGTGCCCCGCGCGCGTCTAGCGCGAAAAAGCCTACTAAGGCACTAGGAACTCGCTGCGGTCGAGGTCGATAACTCGCGCGCATGTGGCTTTGGCACGCGCAAGAACAGCGTCAGGACGGCGGCAAGCAACAAGATTGCGCCGCCCGCAACAAACGGCGCTTTGATATGCACGATTTCAGAGAGTGCGCCGCCGAGCGCCATGCCGCCACCAAGCCCGGTGACGATGAAGGTCGCCGACCAGGTGAAGGCCTCGGTCGTGTACTTGGCCGGTGCGAGGCGCGAAATCAGTAGCGCCTGTGAGGCAAACGCCGGCGAGATGGCGCAACCTGCGATGAACGCAATCAGCGCAAACAAGTACTTCGAGTCGCGCGCATCAACCAGCAGATGCAGAAACGTCAGCAGACCAAACGCGGCAAGCAGCACCGCGAATTGCTTTTCCAACGACATTTGCCAGCGCATCCCGCCAAACAAGGCGCCACCAACGGCACTGCCAAACGAATTGACCGCGAGCAACACGCCTGCGAACGCTGGCACGGCGATCCAGGTCATGTAAGCGGGGTAAGCAACCTCGAGCAACCCGCAAGCGCCTGCGAGCGCAAGCAGCAACACGAACAACAGCAAGAGTTGAGGGTTGGTTAGCGGGCCGAGCGGGTGGCGCTCGTGATGCTCTTCGTGCTTCCAATACTTGAGGCCAGGTGACCGCAGAAAAACCAAGATCGAAAACGTGGCAGCGGCCCAGGCGAACAGAATCGCGGCCTTGGGGTTGGCAAAGGCGAGTACCAAGCCGATGATCGCCGGGCCTAGTGTGAAGTTGATCTCCATGAGAATGGAATCGACTGAAAACGCCATGCGCCGTTGGTCATCCGATTCGAAGCGGTGTCGCCACATCGCACGCGCCATGGTGGCGATTGGGGTGGCGGCCATTCCCATGCAGGCGACGCTTGTGGCAATCAGCCAGACAGGTGCTTGAAACCAAACGCAGGCGATCATCAGCGCGAAGCAGAGCGGGTCGAGCACGCCACACACGATCAACGGCAGCCGTGGCCCGATGCGATCTATCAGTCTGCCCTTGATGGGCGCCGTGACTGCCGAGGCGAAGAAGTACACGCCCAACATGCTCCCGGCGAGCTTAAAGTTTCCCAGCGCGTCGCGCAGAAACATCACCATCGAGAGCGCCATCATCCCCACCGGCATGCGCGCCAGAAACGTGACGACTAACGTTTGCCTCACGTCAGGCAGACCGAGAAACGCTTGGTAGGGCGAGAAAAACTTCGAAAGCATGGAGCCTTAGTAATCGAGGCGCGTGGGGCGCGTGCCGGGTCGGGACAATGGAATGCGCCTATGCAGCCAGCGCGGGGCGGTCGAGCACAGCCATCGTGACACGCGAAATGCAAACCAGTTTTGACGTGGCGTCGACGATTTTCACTTCCCAGACTTGTGTTGCTTTGCCCAAGTGCAGTGGTCGTGCGGTGCCGACAACTTTGCCGTCGCGAACCGAGCGAACATGATTAGCGTTGATTTCGAGCCCAACGACAGACTGCTTTCGCATATCGATAGTGAGGTATGCGGCGACGCTCGCAAGGGTCTCGGCGAGTGCGACCGAAGCGCCGCCATGCAGCAGCCCCATGGGCTGCCGTGTGCGTTCGTCAACCGGCATGCTGGCCTCGAGAAAGTCATCACCAATCGCGGTGAATTCGATGCCGAGGTGGTGCACGAGCGTCGGCGAGGGGGCATTGAGTTGTTCTAGAGAAACATCGGCTAGCCAAATACGCATAGAGATTGCATGAGGGGAGTTGAGGTGGGGCGGCGTGCGCCGGTGATTCTTTGCGCTCGACGTTGTCGAGTCGTTGCATTTTAGGCTTGTCTCGGTTCTGGTTTAATCGAGCCGTCTCTCTTCAATTCAATAACCTCTCTTCCGCTGAGCGATTGATGAAAAAACGCCACCTGACCGCAGACGACCTTTGGAAAATTCAACGTCCGGCGGGGCTGTCCCTTTCGCCCGATGGCACACAGGCCGTCTGCAGCGTGACCAAGTACGACATGGAGCGCAATACTGGGACGTCGTCCTTGTGGTTGCTCTCGCTGTTTGGCGGTCGACCGCGCCAGCTGACCAGTTGTGGTGGCAAGGACGCAAAGGACGCTAAACCGACTTGGTCACCCGATGGCAGCAACATCGCTTTTGTTGCTAAACGCGGCGACGACAAAGAGCCGCAGCTCTACCTGATCGCTGCCGATGGCGGAGAAGCGCAGCGGCTCGGCGAGGTGCCAACGGGTGTGAGCGGGGTAAAGTGGTCGCCTGATGGCAAGCGCCTGTTCTTCATTTCATGGGTTTGGCCAGGCCTCGCGACCGCTACCGCACAAGCACAGCGCCTCAAGGAAAAACAAGAGAGCAAGGTCAAGGCGCACGTCGTTGAGCACACGGTGTTTCGCTACTGGGATCATTGGCTTTCTGACGGTCGCGTACCGCAATTGCATGTGATTGATGTCCGCTCGGGCAAATACCGGAATTTGTTTCAGGGCACGCTGTACAGCCTTCCCGTATTCGACACGGATGAACACGACTACGATGTCTCTCCGGATGGCCGCCGCGTCGCGTTCAATTTCAATCCGGAGCAGGACCCGCGGGGCGACCAACCACTCCAGCTTGTGGAGTTGGACATTTCCCGCCGCCGCTTTCGGACCTTGCTGAAGGGGGATCGCCTGAACTGGCACCATCCACGCTATGCGCCGGACGGAAAGCGCATGGCGGTGTTGGTCAATGACTACAAGCGCTCGATGGACGACGGGAATCGGCTGGCGATCGTCGATTGCGCGTCCGGCAAGGCAAGCATCAAGTCCGGCTGGGATCGAACGGTTAACCACCCGCTGAAGTGGGACGCGGGCGGCGAGTCAGTCTGGTTTACCGCAGACGATGCTTCGCGCGTTGGTGTCTATCGCTGGGACATCGGCACCGCTGGAAATGGGGCACGCCATCCAGAGCAGGTGGTGACGGGGGGCACGGTGAGCGAGTTCGACACTGCAGGTGGACAGGTTGGCTTTATTCGCAGCGATATGTCTTCACCGCCACGGGTTTATGCGACGGCCGACGGCAAAGAATCCGCGTTGGAGGCGTTTAACGCTGACTTCATGGCGCAGTTCGCGCTCGGCAAAGTGAGGGAGTTCACCATCAATGGATGGAACCGCGAGGCCGTGCAAATGTGGGTGGTGTATCCGCCGAATTTTGACGAGCGCAAGAAATGGCCGCTGCTTCACTCCATACATGGCGGGCCTCACTCGAATTGGGGAGACAACTTCCACTTCCGCTGGAACAACCAAGTTTTTGCGGCGCAAGGTTACGTCGTGGTTTGTGTCAACTACCATGGGTCGTTGGGGTGGGGAAATACATTCCTGCAGTCCAACAACGAGAGCTTTGGCACCAAGGAACACGCCGATGTCGAGGCGGCGACCGATTTCATGCTGAAGCAGGGCTGCATCGATGCCGACCGATTGGCGGCATCAGGCGGCAGCTACGGCGGCAAGATGGTTGCTTGGATGAACGGCCGCAACGGGCGCAAAGCCGGGCGGGGCGGCAAAGATCGGTATCGCGCCTACATTTGCCACGCCGGTTGCTTCGACTGGCGCGCAATGTACGGCGGCGATGCTGGCTACTGGTTCGACCACTCGCTTGGGGCGCGATATTGGGATGACCCAGTTAAGTTTGCCGCGCAGAATCCGATAACTGAAGTGCGGCACGCCAAAACGCCGACCTTGATCCTCCATGGCGCACTCGACTATCGCGTGCCCGACCAGCAGGGCCTTGCCTATTACTCAACGCTGAAGTCGATGGGCGTACCGACCCGGCTAGTGTTCTTTCCTGATGAAAATCACTGGATTCTCAAGCCACAAAACGCGCGCCTTTGGTATGCTGAGTACTTCGCGTGGCTGCGGCGCCATTTGTCATCCCGCCGCCCTGCAAAAAGTTAAATGTACCTGCTTTCGCGCTGACGAATACCGATACTGATGTGGCCTGACCATTCTGTTTCGCAAAAGACACGCAGTCTGTCGATCGCCACGCGATTGACGCTGCTTGCGGTCATTATTCTGACTGCGCTGCTGTTTGCGCTGTCGATGATGACAGTGCATCAGTTGCGCGGCGGTTCGAATGAACTGGTTTCAGGCCAGCTGCGTTCGTTGGTGGCTTTCAATGCAGCTCAGCTCGACGAACGAATCGCCAATCGCTGGAGTGCGCTGTCGATTGCCGCCGATGACTTGGCGCCAGCCATCGGCTCCGCCGCATTGCAACCGCGGCTTGAGGGCCTCGACCTACTTTGGCGGCTCTATGACCGTGGTGGATTCGTTTTTGACAGACGCGGTATCGCGGTTGCGTCGCACCCAACGTCCATGGGGCGGCTCGGGGTGAATTACGCAGACCGCGACTACGTACAGCGCATCTTCGCCGAGGGAAAGCCGGTTGTCGTCGCGACTGTCGTCGGTCGGCCGGCCGGTGTCCCCGTGTTGTTGCTCGCGGTGCCCATCAAGAGCGCGCGTGGAGAAATTGTCGGCGGGCTTGTGGGTGTAAGTGATCTGAGCAAACTAAGTTTTCTCAGCGGCTTCTCTGACGCCAAGATTGGCGAGGGCGGCACATTCAAGATTGTTGAGCGCTCTACCCGCCGCGTAATCGCCGCCGGAGACCGTGCGCGCGTCCTAGAGGTATTGCCGGCACCCGGCTCGGACCGCAGTATTGATACCTTACTGGACGCCAAGAATGAGTCAGTCCAAATAAAGAATTCCAAGGGTGCTGAGGTATTGGCCAGCGGTCAGCGCGTGACTTCAGCAGATTGGGTCTTGATTGCCGAAGTGCCAACGTCGGAAGTGATGGAGCCGATTGAGGAGGCGCTGCATCGAGTGCTGATCCTTGCAGTGTTGCTGACGCTTTGTGGCGCGGGCGTGACTTGGTGGGTTGTCAGACGCGTGCTTTCTCCCATGTTGCTGACCGCGAAGCGACTTACTTTCTTGGCAGAAACCGGTCAGGCGTCGCAGCAGCTGCCCGTCGCACAGTCTGATGAGATCGGCCGCTTAGTCGACGCGTTTAATGCACAGCTGAATAACCTCAACGCGCGTGAACTCGCGTTGCAGCGCACCGCTGAGCTCGCCAAGATTGGTGGCTGGGAATCGGATCTCGTGACTGGGCGGCGCGTTTGGTCGAACCAGCTCTTGAAGATGCTAGAAGTGGATCCGCCCATCACGCCGACCATGGAAGAGGCGGAGAAGTTTTACGCACCGGAAACGCTGGCGGAATCGAAGCGAGTATTTCAACAAGTGCTGGAGACTTGCTCCCCATGGGACCGCGAGTTTCAGATGATCACGGCGAAGGGGCGGCGGATCTGGGTTCGCTCAGAGGGGATTGTCGAGGCGAAGGACGGGAAGGCGGTTCGTATGCTCGGGTTGGTGCGCGACATTACCGCACAGAAAGACGCAGAAGAGCAGTTGGAGGCCGAGCGCACTTTTGCGCAGGACATTCTAAATTCGATGGGCCAAGGTCTCGTCGTTTCGAGTGCGGGTGGTCAGATTGAGTACGTCAACCCTGCGTACTGCCAGTTGTTCGGTCTTACGCCCGAACAATACGTCGGACGGAGTATCCTAGACCTCGTCGCGCCGCAGATGAAAGAACGTGTCGCGCGCGAGCTTGAGTTACGCAAATCCGGTGTTGCGTCTACCTTTGAAACTGCGCGGGTCCACGCAGACGGCCATCTTGTGCCGATTCTTGTTCGCGCGACGCCGCGTTTCAAGGACGGCAAGTACGTTGGTGCGATTGCAGTGATCACCGATCTGACGGCACAACGAGAGGCGCAGCGTGCGCTGCGCGAGAGCGAAGCGCGCTTCCGCACAGTCATGGAACAAGTGTCGAACATCGCTGTGCAGGGCTATCGCTTCGACGGCACGGTGACGTTTTGGAACCGCGCATCTGAGGGTGTGTTTGGGTACACTGCGGCTGAGGCGATCGGCAAGAATATTCTCGACCTGCTCGTGCCACCCAATGACCGCCCAAGTTATCGTGAGTTCTTGAAAGAACTTGAGCGCACCCGCGAAGTCGGCCCTTCGTCGGAAATCGGGGTGCTGCGCAAGGATGGCACCAATGTTGCCGTTTACTCGTCCATGGTTATCGTCGATTCGGATGAGTCCGGCGCTGAATGGTTCTGCCTCGATATTGACCTTACTGCTCGAAAGCGCGCAGAGTCGGAGCGCCTAGCTCTCGAAGAGCAACTGCGTCAATCGCAGAAAATGGAGGCGATCGGTACGCTCGCTGGCGGTATTGCGCATGACTTCAACAATATTCTCGCGGCGATCTTGGGGCACATAGACCTCGTCAAGCGCGCCCCCGATGGATCAAGCAAAGCGCTCGAACACCTAGAAGAAATCCGCAAAGCGGGTGTG
>JAJTHU010000273.1 GCA_021300055.1 Nitrosomonadaceae bacterium
CGATGACGTGCAGCACGATGACGCCAGCCCGGCCACGGCAACCGTGATGCACAAGGCGTTTCGCGGCGCGGATATTCTCTACACGCTGAAGCTATTCAACGGCACCAAAGTGCTATCGCTCGTGCCATCCCACCACAACCACGAACTTGGCCAAGAGATTGGCATTCGTTTGGAGATCGACCACGTGGTGGCGTTTCCGGCAGAGGCGGACCAACGGCTAGCAGCTGACTAGCGGTCCAGCCCTGGCAGCTAACTAGCGGTCCAGCCCTAGCGGCTGACTAGCGCGGTCCAAATTACCCTCGGCGCGCAAGCAAAACCCTAGCAAATACGGGCGTTTCCAGGCATTTCTTGCCCCAAAGTGCGCGCCAATAGGCGAGTTTGTCTGGCGCGCGCTACGAGAGGCAGAAACTACGCCGCCCAGCCCGCGTCGAATTCCGCCCAGTGCTTATGCGCCGCGTTCGCCTTCAGAAAATCGCGAACCACCTGCTCTTCGGCTTTGAGCCCCGCCTCGCTAATCGCGCCGCGCATGAGCTGGAAGCGCAGGTAAACCAGATACGTATTCATCACGTCGGTTTCGCAATAGGCACGGATGCCTGCAATGTCGCCAGCCATGAATGACTTCCACACTTGGCTGCCGTCCATGCCGAGCTTGCCGGGGTAGCCGCACAGTTGCGCCATCGCGTCGAGCGGCGCGTTGGCACGTGCTTGGTACATCGCGAGCAAGTCCATCAAATCAAGATGGCGCATGTGGTAACGGCCGATGTAGTTGTTCCACTTGAAGTCGCGGTCATCGTCGCCCATGTCCCAGTACTTCGGTGCGGCCACACCATTAATCATCGCGCGGTAGTGCAGCACGGGCAGATCAAAGCCGCCGCCATTCCAGCTCACCAGTTGCGGCGTGTATTTTTCGATGCCCTTGAAGAATTGCGCGATGAGTGTCTTCTCGGGGTCGTCAGTCTTGCCCAAGGACCATGCATGCAAGCCTTCGTCGGTGCGCAATACGCACGAGATGGCGCAAACGCGCTGCACATAGTGCGGCAAAAAATCACTGCCCGACTGCTGGCGACGGCGTTGGAAAGCAAACTCTGCAACGGCTT
Source organism: Nitrosomonadaceae bacterium (assembly GCA_021300055.1). Lineage (GTDB taxonomy): Bacteria > Pseudomonadota > Gammaproteobacteria > Burkholderiales > Usitatibacteraceae > UKL13-2. The sequence continues at coordinate 1,098 of JAJTHU010000273.1, forward strand.
CGTCAGATAGCTCGGCGCTCAGCTCGTGAAGCTTACGCAGGCCAACGACGTCGGGGATGGTTTCGATATCGAATACGAGGATGGGCGTCATGCGGGTATTTTCGCACTCGCGCCGCCGCGTTTGCCGCGACGAATGTCAAGAACGCACGGACGTCTGGCCTCAAACCGGAAACACACCCGTCGACAAATAGCGATCGCCCCGATCACACACGATGTGCACGATGAGCGCGTCGCGCACTTCGCTCGCGATGCGCAGCGCGGCTGAGAGGCCGCCGCCCGATGAAATACCGGCAAAGATGCCCTCTTCCGCCGCGAGGCGACGCGTCATGTCTTCCGCCTCAATCTGCGTGACCTCCAGGATGCGATCAACGCGCGATGCGTCAAAGATTTTCGGCAAGTAATCCGCGCCCCATTTGCGAATGCCGGGTACGTTCGCGCCGTCTGCCGGGTGGACGCCGATGATTTGGATATTGGGGTTCTGCTCTTTGAGATAGCGCGACACCCCCATGATCGTGCCGGTCGTGCCCATGGTCGCCACGAATTGCGTGATGCGCCCGCCCGTCTGCTGCCAGATCTCGGGGCCGGTGCCCTCGTAGTGTGCGAGCGGGTTATCGGGATTGGCGAATTGGTTCAGGATGGTGCCGCCGCGCTCGCGCTGCAGTTGTTCCGCCACATCGCGTGCGTATTCCATGCCGCCTTTATCTTTGGGCGTGAGCACCAGTTCAGCACCGAACGCTTTCATGGTTTGGCGCCGTTCGATCGACAGGTTATCGGGCATCACCAGCACCATCTTGTAGCCCTTGATGGCTGCGGCCATCGCGAGCGCAATACCAGTGTTGCCTGAAGTCGCTTCGATCAAGGTGTCGCCAGGCTTGATGTCGCCGCGCGCTTCTGCACGCGCAATCATCGACATCGCCGGACGATCTTTCACGGAACCCGCCGGGTTATTGCCCTCGAGCTTTGCGAGCAATGTGTTGGAGGCGTGCACGCCAACCGCTTGCGGAATGCGTTGTAGGCGCACGAGCGGCGTGTTGCCGATGGCTCCTTCGATGGTGCCCTTAGTAGGCTTGTCGCTTTGCTGCGTCATGCGGTGGGTCGCTTTCGTTTGAGGTCGTCTGCCAAGAGTGCCATGAAGTCGCGCACAAAGCCGCGCAGGTAGGCATTCTTGCGGTATGCGAGTTTGGTCACGCGTTCTGGGAAGAGTTTCGCACCCTCGAGGGCAATGAGGTCCGTATCGCGCCCGTCGATGGCGACACCGGCGACAATTCCGACGCCGAGGCCTTCGCGTACATAAGTCTTGATCACGTCTGTGTCGATGGCCGTCAACACCACGTCGATGGCTAGCCCAGCGGTGCGGAACGTTTCATCGAGCGCCGACCGCCCGGAAAAAGCCGCGTCATAGGTCACGATCGGATACTGCGCGATTTTTGAGAGCGTGAGCTTTTTCTCTTGGCCTTTCAACGCGGCAAGCGGATGGCCCTTGGGCACGATCACGCAGTGATGCCAGCGATATAGCGGCTCGGTGACGAGTTCGGGGTAGCTATCGAGCGTCTCGGTGGCAATCGCAATATCGGCCTTGCCGCCGATCACCATGTCGGCGAGTTCGCGCGGCGCACCTTGTCGCAAGCTGAGGCGCACGTCTGGGTACTTATCGACAAACGCCTTGATCACCGCAGGCAACGCATAGCGCGCTTGCATGTGGGTGGCAGCGATGACGAGTTCGCCGCGGTCAGCGTCGGCAAAGTCTCGGCCCACACGCTTCAGGCTATCGACTTCGCCCAACAAGCGCTCGCAAATCTGAACGACGGCTTCGCCGGCGGGCGTCAGCGCAGTCAGGCGTTTGCCCTGGCGCACGAAGATATCCACGCCGAGCTCGTCCTCCAATTCGCGTACTTGACGCGACACACCGGGCTGCGAGGTGTGCAGGGTCTCGGCTGCTTGAGTGAGGTTTAGGCCCTGCCGTGCGATTTCGCGGACATAGCGGATTTGTTGGAGGTTCATGATGAGCACAAAGGGATATGGCGGTCATTATATCCAAAACACATATTAAATCGATATTCATTCGTTCTCAGCATATAAACGAATCCCTAAGATGGCGGCATCGCAAATTCAGCATCTTTACTCCCATGAGCCAACAAACCACCTCCGCCCCATCACCGCGTCGCCAATGGCTGACAGCCACTGCCGCCCTACTCGCCGCTGCCATCCTGCCGTTCACCTTGAAGGGCGCCAGCGCGCAAACCGCGCCTGAAGAGATTCGACTCGACTTTGCGTTCTACTCGCCACCCAGCTTGGTCATCCGCAAGTTCGGCTGGGCGGAGCAAGAGTTCGCCAAAACCAACACTAAGGTTCGCTGGGTGCAGTCGGCAGGCAGCAACCGTGCGCTCGAATATCTAGCAGCGGGCGCAGTTGACTTCGGCTCTACCGCAGGGCTCGCCGCTGTGCTCGCACGCGCCAACGGCAACCCGATCAAGACAGTGTTCGTTTACTCGCGCCCTGAATGGACGGCGCTCGCCGTCCCCAAAGATTCGCCCATCAAGAACGTTGCCGACCTAAAGGGCAAGCGCATCGCTGCAACCAAAGGCACCGATCCGTTCTTGTTCACCCTGCGCGCACTGCAAGCCGAGGGCCTCAGCAAGAAGGATGTCGAACTGGTGAGCCTGCAACACGCTGACGGCCGCACCGCGCTGGAACAGAAGCGCGTTGACGCGTGGGCCGGCCTTGACCCCTTGCTCGCTGCCAGCGAACTTGAAGCCGGCACGCGCATCATTTATCGCAACGTGAACTTCAACACATACGGCTTCCTGAACACGTCCGAGAAGTTCGCCAAACAGTACCCTGAAGCAGTCGAGCGCACGATTCGCCTGTATGAGCGTGCCCGCGTGTGGATCCAGAAAAATCCTGACGAAGCCGCGAAGCTCTTGTCCGACGAAGCTAAGATCAGCCTCGACGTTGCCAAGCGCCAGCTTGCGCGCACGGGCTTTAACGAATCCATCCCGAGCACGACCCATCGCAACGCACTCCGCGCTGCTGCGCCGATCTTGCTCGAAGAGGGATTGGTCAGACCAGGCACCGATGTGGCACGCGTGATCGACGAACTCTTCGTTGCCGAGCCTGCCTTGAAGGTGGCAGCGCTGTTCCCCAACGGCACGACTCGGTAGCGTGCCGCGCAAACCACCACAAGGTCGATAGATGAGCGCCATACATCCTTCGCAAAGTGTGCCCGAAGCGGGGCTGGCCACAAGCCGGCAACCACGCCGCACGAATGGCACAAACCCGTGGGCGCGCCGCTTTACTCAGGCGAGTCAAGCTAGCATGGCTTGGGTTGTGCCCGGACTAACCTTGCTGGTCTGGGAGGCTGTTGTGCGTGCCGGCTGGGTTGCACCGCATCTGCTTCCCGCGCCGACGACCCTACTCCAAACGCTTCAGCAAATCGCAGCCGATGGCAGCCTGTGGCGGCACCTTGGCGTAAGCAGTTCGCGCGTCGCGATTGGCTTCGGAATCGGCGCGACGCTTGGGCTGGCCGTCGGCGCGCTGGTTGCCTTGAGTCAGCGTGCCGAGCGCTTGCTCGACCCCAGCTTGCAAGGTCTTCGTGCCGTGCCATCGCTCGCTTGGGTGCCACTCTTGCTTTTGTGGCTCGGCATCGACAACGCGCCTAAGCTTGCGTTGATCGCGATTGGATCATTCTTCCCGATGTACCTCGCGACGGTTTCGTCGCTCAAGAACGTAGACCGCAAGCTCGTCGAGGTGGGCCAGCAGCTTGGACTATCGCGCGGCGCGCTGTTGCGGCGCATCTATCTGCCGTCTGCCCTGCCCGCGTTGCTCACAGGATTGCGCGCAAGCCTTGGCCTAGCGTGGATGTTCCTGGTCGCCGCCGAACTCATCGGCGCCAGCGCAGGTTTGGGCTATTTGCTCACCGACGGCCGAGAAACAGGCCGCGCGGATCTCGTGATGGTGTCCATCATCGCACTAGCGTTGATCGGAAAAGCAACCGACGCACTACTCGTTGCAATTGAGCGCCGCTTGCTGAACTGGCGCGATGTTGCCGATCTTTCTGTTAAGTGAACTGAGCCATGAACACGCTAGCCACGCATTTCGACCTTAAGTCCCTCGCGCCCCACCCCGCGCCACGGCTGAGTGTGTTCGTGCGCCGGAAGGTATTGGGCAACCGCGTTGTGCTGCGCGACGTCGGACTGCACGTCGGCACCGGCGAAATCGTTGCCGTGCTGGGCGCGTCTGGCTGTGGCAAAAGTACGCTGCTACGCACCATCAATGGCCTCGACGCAGACTCAGACGCAGAAGTCGAGATTCGTCCGAGTTTGTCGTCGTCCGCCAAAGTTGGCAAACAGGCGGATGTCGATGCCC
>JAJTHU010000331.1 GCA_021300055.1 Nitrosomonadaceae bacterium
ATGAGGTCGTTTAGTGTGATGCCGCCTGCGTCGTGTGTTGAATAGACCACCACGCAGCGGTTGTAGTGCACGGTCATGTCAGGGTGATGATCTTCACGGTGCGACACCCAAGCGGAGGCGTTCACGAACGCCATGGTCTCGTGGTAATTCTTAAACGGGAACGTTTTGCGGATCTCCAAGCCTTCGCGCTGCCAGCCGGGCAGGGCAGCGAGGTGTTTGTCGATGTCGGCGTCAGCGAGCTTGGTGGCTTGGCCGCCGGGGGCGCAGTGCAGTTCAGCAAGGTTCATAGGGTTGCGCTCAGAGACTTCAGGTGTGCAATACGAATAGCTGCCGGTGGGTGCGAGTCATACACAGCAGAGTGTACCGGGTCTGGGGTGAGGGTCGAAGCGTTATCTCGGTAGAGCTTCACGAGCGCGCTGATGAGGTCGCGCGCATCGGTCTGCTCGGCGGCATAAGCGTCGGCTTCAAATTCGTGTTTGCGCGAAATCAGGCTGGCGACCGGTGTGGTCCAGAACGTAAATACCGGCAGCACTGTAAAGAACAGCACGAGTGACACCGCCACATGCGGTGCGCCGTTGGCGATCATCGCTTCGGGCATACCCAAGTCGGTGTAAAACCACGGCTTGTCGATGACCCAGCCCATCAGCGCGAGGGTCACGAAGCTCATGGCGAACATCGCCACCATGCGCTTGGTGATGTGCTTGCGCTTGAAGTGGCCGAGCTCGTGGGCGAGCACGGCCTCGATCTCGGTCGGGGTCAAGCGCTGCATCAGGGTATCGAAGAACACGATACGCTTGGTTTTGCCGAGGCCGGTGAAGTACGCATTGCCGTGCGACGAGCGTTTCGAGCCGTCCATGACGAACAAGCCCTTTGATTGGAAGCCGCACTTCGCGAGCAAGGTTTCGATGCGGCTCTTGAGGCTGTCATCTTCAAGCGGTTGAAACTTGTTGAACAATGGCGCGATAAAGGTCGGGTAGATCGCAATCATTGCGAGTGAAAACCCAGTCCACACCAGCCACACATACAGCCACCACAGGCTGCCCATTTTGGCCATCAACCAGAAGGTCACCAACAGCAGCGGGATGCCGATAACCACTCCAAGTGCCGTGCCCTTGACGGCATCCAGCAACCAAGTTTTGAAGGTGGTTTTGTTGAAGCCGTAGCGCTCTTCGATCACGAAGGTGCGGTACAAGTCGAAGGGCATGTCGGTAAGGCTGCTGAAAACGGTGAGCAGGCCGACGAACACGAGGCCGATGACGTACGGGTTCGTAAACCATTCATGGGACCAGACGGCGAACAACGCGAGACCGCCGCCCAGGGTGAGCCATAGCAGCACGATCACCTTGAAAAACTCGTTCCACACGCTGAATCGGCAGTGGTCGAGCGTGTAGTCTGCCGCTTTTTGGTGGGCAACAAGTGTGACGGTTTCGGCAAACTCCGCTGGCACGGCATGCCGATGCGAAGCGATATGACGCATATGTCGCAGCGTGAGCCACAACGAAAACCCGAGGCTTAAGGCAACGAACAGCAGGAAAATCAGCGTGAAGGATGCAGAGGTCATATAAGGATGCAGAGGTCGTACTGCTTCGTGTCAGAATGCGCGCACCAATTTGTTGTTTGAATCTGGGGGCGCAAAACGTGTCCCTAACCTCATTTTAAGTCTATGGCGCAAGATCAAAACAACCTCGTTTGGCTGGACATGGAAATGACCGGCCTGAAGCCGGAAACCGACCGCATTATCGAAGTGGCCATGGTGGTGACGGATGCACAACTCAACGTGCTCGCCGAAGGGCCGGTGTTGGTGGTCCACCAGCCTGACGAAGTGCTCGATGGCATGGATGCGTGGAATAAATCCACGCACCGCAAATCGGGGCTGATCGACAAGGTAAAGGCCTCCACCCTTAACGAGGCCCAAGTCGAACGTCAACTCATCGAATTTCTGCGTGAGCACGTGCCGGCTAGCACCTCACCGATGTGCGGTAACTCCATCTGCCAAGACCGTCGCTTCATGGCGCGTTGGATGCCGCAGTTGGAGTCGTATTTTCACTACCGCAACCTTGACGTTTCTACGCTCAAGGAACTCGCTAAGCGTTGGAAGCCGCAAATCATGAGCGGCATGACTAAGCACGGCAAACATGAAGCGCTTGCGGATATTCACGAGTCTATTGAGGAACTGCGCTACTACCGGACGCATTTCCTCAATCTGAACCCATAAGCGTTTTGCTGACAGGCAAACTCGCGTATTCACGGGCATTTCCAGGAAATGCCCCAAACCCGCGCCAATAGGCGAGTTTTGAGTCGGGTTCAGTCCAGCCAGCCCTTACGCTTGAAGTAAGCGAAGGGCACCAACACCGACACCACCATTAACGCGATGGCGAATGGGTAGCCATATTCCCAGGTGAGTTCTGGGAACCAGCCCTTGAAGTTCATGCCGTAAATGCTGGCGATGAGTGTGGGCGGCAGCAAGGCCACCGACGCCACGGAGAAGATCTTGATGATCTTGTTCTGGTTGATGTTGATGAAGCCGACAGTCGCGTCCATCAAGAAGTTGATCTTGTCGAACAAGAACGCCGTGTGCCCGTCGAGCGAATCGATGTCGCGCAGGATTTGGCGCGCTTCTTCAACTTGGTCGCCGTCGAGTAATTTTTGCCGCATCAAAAACGACACCGCGCGACGCGTATCCATGACGTTGCGGCGAATGCGTCCGTTCAAGTCTTCTTCGTTGGCGATGCGCGCCAGTACCTTGCCGGCCTCGGCGTCGGTCATTTTTTCGGTGAGTACCGACTGCGAAATTTTTTCGAGTTCGGCGTACACGCCCTCTAGCGCATCAGCGGAGTACTCGGCGTCGGTAGCGTACAGATCGAGCAGCACTTCGCGCGCGTCTTCGATGTAGCCGGGCCGCGTGCGAGCACGCATACGTACCAAGCGGAACACCGGCAGGTCTTCCATGTGCAAGCTGAACAGCGTGTTGCCCTTAAGGATGAAGGCGACCGGCACGTTGCGCGAATCGTCGTCAATCTCAAGCAAGAAATCGGAGCGCAGGTTGAGTTCGCCTTGTTCGCCCTCGAAGAAGCGAGCCGAGGCCTCGAGGTCTTCCATGTCGTCGACGGTCGGCAACTCCAATCCATAGAGCGTGCGTATCCACTCGCGCTCTGTTTCAGATGGCGAGTCGAGGTCGATCCAAATGGGATCGGAGTTCTTCAGGTCGTCGATCGAATCAACTTGGAGTTGATTGAGTCGACGATTGTTTAGGATGAAGACGTTGAGCACGGCGAGTTCCTGGCTGCGCACCTTGCGACGGACGCGCGATTGTAGTCCAACACACTAGGCGGCGACCAGCAAAACCTTAGGGGGTGGTCTCTCAGGCTAAGGCTGTCCCAAGAAAAAATAAAAGATAGTGCTGCGCTCTCGCGTGCGGCCATAACCGAGATAGATCGGTCCAAGTGCCGTGTCAGCACCCAAGAAAATACCCAGAGAGGAACGGTCTCTGCTCGTGCTGAACGGCTCGAGAACGTTGTTGA
>JAJTHU010000042.1 GCA_021300055.1 Nitrosomonadaceae bacterium
CTCGTGTCAGGTGCCGCGGGCGTCGGGGTGTGGGGTCGCGTGCGACCCAAGACCTACGTGCTACGCGATGGCGACCGCGTAGAGCTTTACGCGCCGCTCAAGGCTGACCCGAAAGAACAGCGGCGGCGACGGGTACGCTAGCTCGCCGTTCTTTTGTCCAGTGTTACTTGCAGGACTCCGAAACGGCCGCGCGGGCGCGATTCATCTCGGCAGTACGCGCTGCGTCGTCCATTAACTCGCGCTCACCCTTTGCGTTAGAGGTCGCGATTGGCCGGCCTGACTCAAGGTCGCGCAGGTAACGTTGCGCTTGCGTGCATCGTTCTTGATTGGAGCGATCAACCTTGGCTTGCTCTTCGGCTTTCTTAGCGGCTTTAGCGTCGTCCTCGCGACGCTTTTCAAAGTCTTTGGCTTTTTCTGCAAGTGTCTTTTGTGATTCGGGCTTAGCGTCCTTTGGCGGTGCCTTCGGATCGACCTTACCGTCCTTCGCTGCGGCAGGGCTAGGCGGTGGCGTCGCGACGCTGCCGGAAGCGGGACGCGCGTCGACTTTCTTTGCCGTCACGCCTTTTGCATCATTGGGCGGCGGCTGGTCGCTGAAATGGACCTTACCGTCTTTATCGACCCAGCGATAAACCTGCGCGGCCACCGTAGCGGTAGCAAGTAGCACCGCTAGGGCAAAGAACACGCGAATGGGCGATCTCAACATTTCAGTCTCCTAACTGCTTGTGTGCGCCGGTGCTGTCTTACCAAGCCACTGGCGGCAACTTTGATTGTTCTCGGCTGCGGCGGCATAACTCCATCACGCGCTCGCTGGCCTCAATAGTGCTACGGCTATCTTTGCGACTGGCAGCTTGCTCCGCTTCGTTCAACGCTTGCACAGCAGACAACCACAGATGTTTTTCGTTGCGTGCATTCGTCACCGCTTCGCGCGCGCGCTTCAACGCGTCTAAGGCGGCTTCACTCAGCACCGCAGCGGGCTCAACTGTTTGTCGTGGCGTCGGCGGTGTCTCGGGTGCGGGTGGCGGCGGCCACAAGGCGCACGCACTCAGCACAAAAGACAAACTCGCTACGCAAAAACGTCGCCAGCACGATTCAACAGCCAAATTCAACTCAAAAGCCCATTTTGTTCAAAACCTTAGCCGCCAAACTTCGATTCGTTTCGATAAGTTAGCTGGAAATCGTTTTGGCGTCAATGAGTTACGCGCAAAAACGCCGTCGCTATTGGGCGACAGAGGGCGGGCGCGTATAATGCCGCTTTTGTCGGAGTCAGAAACGTGAATCTCATCGCCAAGGCGCTCACCTTCGACGACGTTCTGCTGGTCCCCGCACACTCACAAGTGCACCCACGTGACGTCAAGCTCGCCACCCGCCTCACCAACCAAATCACGCTGAATCTCCCGCTGATATCAGCGGCCATGGATACGGTTACCGAATCCCGCCTCGCGATCGCGCTCGCGCAAGAGGGTGGCATCGGCATCATCCACAAGAACCTTTCGATCCGCGCCCAAGCGACCGAGGTTTCGAAGGTCAAGCGCTTTGAGTCTGGTCTGGTGAAAGATCCACTCACCATCCCACCCAACATGCTGGTGCGTGAAGCCATGAACCTGCAACGGCAGCATGGCTTCTCCGGTTTGCCGGTCGTCGAAAACGGCCGTGTGGTTGGTATCGTCACCAATCGCGATTTGCGCTTCGAGACCAACCTCGACCAACCCATCAAGAACATCATGACCCCGCGCGAGCGCTTGGTCACGGTGAAGGAAGGTGCCTCGCTAGACGAAGCGCAAGCATTGATTCATAAGCACCGCCTTGAGCGCGTGCTGGTGGTGAACGACGCGTTCGCGCTGGTCGGCCTCGTTACCGTAAAAGATATTCAGAAAGCACAAGACCACCCGAACGCTTGTAAAGATGCGCGCGGTCAGTTGCGTGTCGGTGCAGGCATCGGCGTTGGCGGCGACAACATGGAACGCGCCGCCGCGCTCGTTGAAGCGGGCGTCGATTGCTTGGTGGTTGATTCATCGCACGGCCATGCACAAGGTGTGCTCGACATGGTCAAAGCGGTTAAGGTGAGGTATCCGCAAGTCGCGGTCATCGGCGGCAACGTCGCCACTGGCGCGGGCGCACTCGCTCTTGCCGATCACGGCGCAGACTGCGTGAAGGTCGGTGTTGGTCCCGGCTCGATTTGCACCACGCGCATCGTGACGGGCGTGGGCATGCCGCAGATCACTGCGGTGGCCGAAGCCGCCAAGGCGCTGGAAAAACTCAACATTCCGTGCATCGCTGACGGCGGTATCCGCTACTCAGGCGATGTGGCAAAGGCCATCGCAGCGGGTGCATCTAGCGTGATGATGGGCTCGATGTTCGCCGGCACCGAAGAAGCGCCGGGGGAAGTCGAGCTCTACCAAGGTCGCTCGTACAAGAGCTATCGCGGCATGGGATCGTTGGGCGCGATGCAAAAAGGCTCGTCCGACCGCTACTTCCAGGAAACCGTATCGAACGCTGACAAGCTCGTGCCCGAGGGCGTTGAGGGTCGCGTACCTTATAAGGGCCCAGTCACCGCGATCATCACGCAGTTAATGGGTGGTGTACGCGCTTCGATGGGCTTAGTTGGCTGTCCAACGATTGATGATTTCCGCATGAAGGCGCAGTTCGTTGAGATCACGGCAGCGGGCATGCGCGAGAGCCACGCACACGATGTACAGATCACCAAGGAAGCGCCGAACTATCGTGTCGACTAGCCAAGTAGGAAATCAATCGCTCGCGTGATGTATGCCCGCTAGAAGGAAGATCAAGCTCTATGGCGCGCCCGGATGCGGTTCTGCCGTGGTCGAAGCCATGCTTGAACTCGCCGGCATCGAATACAGCTACGTAAAGGCGCTGAATTGGCGTCCCTACAAGCGACACAAGGATCTGCTCAAGCTTAACCCGTTGGGCCAAGTGCCCGTCATGGTGTTGCCGGACGGCACAGTGATGACGGAGAGCGCTGCGATGGTGATGTACTTGGCCGAGCGCATCCCGGGCATGATCCCCACCGATGACGCGTCTAGAGCCGCGTTCTATCGATGGATGCACTTTGTGCCGGCGAACATTTACAGCGTGTTCGCTTTCCGCGATTTTCCCGAGCGGTGGCTTGACGATGCAAGCGCGCAGAGCGCATTTCGGGACAAGCTCACTGAAAGACTCCGCGAATATTGGCTGATCCTTGAAGCGAACCTCGCCTGTAAGCCGTACGCACTTGGTAAACAGATGACGGCGCTCGACGTTTACCTCGCCATGGTGTCGCGCTTGACGCCCGGGCGCAAATGGCTGGCTGAGAATTGCCCGCGATTGATCAAATCGGTCAAGAAGACGGAAGCACATCCGGTGATCGCGACTGTTTCGGAGAGAAACTTTGGCGGCTGAAGCAAGCACCGATGCGAAAAGTGAAGCCGCCAAGCAACGCGGGTTTCGCTTTGTGCTCGCGGTGGTGTTCTTGGACATGCTCGGCGTTGGGCTCGCCGTGCCAGTCTTGCCGCTTTTGGTCGGCGACTTCGTGTCGCAACCCGATGCGCAAGCGCGCTGGTATGGCGTACTCGCGATGACTTTTGGGCTCATGCAGTTCTTGTGCATGCCGCTGCTCGGCGCGTTCTCGGACAAGATCGGGCGCAAGCCTGTACTGATTTTTTCTAGTGCAGGCATGGGCCTCAATTTTTTGGTGACCGCATGGGCGCCCTCGCTTGCGTGGCTATTCGTGGGGCGGTTTATCGGAGGCGCCTGCGCGGCCTCGATGTCGACCGCTTCGGCTTACGCGTCTGATATCTCCACACCTGCAAACCGCGCCAAGACCTTTGGGCTCATTGGTGCCGCATTTGGCGTCGGCTTCATCGCAGGCCCAATGCTTGGCGGCGTGCTCGGCAGTGTCGATTACCAGTTACCCTTCTACGTTGGCGCGGGGCTGTGTTTTGCCAACGCCATTTTTGGGTACTTTTTCGTCGAGGAATCGCTTCCCAAGAACAAGCGGTCTGCGTTTTCGTTTGCCAAGTCAAATCCGTTCTCGAGTTTTCGTCGCTTGTTCGCGCGTGCCGACATCGGCGCACTCATCATCGTGTTCGCGCTCGCATCGTTCGCGCAGATCCTGCAGCAGACAACGTGGGTGCTTTACACGCATTTCAAGTTCGGTTGGGGCCCGAAAGAAAACGGCATTGCGCTGTTCTTGGTTGGCCTGACAGCGGCGGTCGTGCAAGCGGCCATGCTGCCGCGCTTAATCCGCGCAATGGGCGAAGTGAAGCTGAGCTTGATCGGCATGGCAGTGGCGGTGGTGGCTTATTTCGCCAACGGTCTCGCCAGCGCGGGCTGGGTGATCTATGTGCTGGTCGTCGCGAACTTCCTTTCGTATGCGGCGGGGCCGGCGCTCCAAGCGATCGTTTCCAAAGCGACCGATCCGCGCGAGCAAGGCGCGTTGATGGGATCGCTGCAATCGCTATCGAGTGTGAGTATTGTCATCGCCCCCATCGTCAGCACCGTCATCTTGGCCGAGGTATCCCACTATCCGATGTCGGATTGGCGCCTTGGTGCCGTTTTTTACTTGGCCGCATTCCTACAACTGATTGGCGTGTTGCTTGCGTGGCGTTTTTTCGCGCAGCGCGGGATCCCCGTTCACCCCGCTAACCAAAGCCCGCCAACCCCTTCTTC
>JAJTHU010000174.1 GCA_021300055.1 Nitrosomonadaceae bacterium
GGTGCTGCCGTTGGTGCTGTGGCAGGTATTGCGGGTGATGCACTAGGTCCTGCACCAGGCAACGTTGTGGGGGCCGGCGCATCAAGCGCCCTCGGCTCTGGCAGTGCGCGCGGGCGGAGTTCCGAAGCAATTTGAAAGCGCTCCGTGTTCGGTTGCGCGCCGCGTGTCGTCTGTGCGCGCTGCGTGGTGTTCTGGAGCAGCGGAGACTGCTCCAACAATTCAATCATCTTCGATGCCGATGCGGCTTCGCCGGCGAGCAGCAACTCGCGCGTCTGGCGTGGCTTGCCGGTGCCCTGCGGCGCCTTCATCTCCAAGCTTTGCAACCAAGTAGTGTCGGGCGACAAGCGAGACAGCTCTTCGATGATCTCCAACACCGTGGGCGATTGGTACTTGCGCGTCGTGACGAGCTGATGTTCCGCAGCTAGGCGTTGCAGTTCAGCATCGATGCGTCTGGTGGCCTCAGCTTCGCTCCGCGCCTTCTCCACGATTGGTGTTAGACGCAGCACTTCGGCACGGCGCTGCCAAATCGGGATCGCGATCGCGCCGATGATCAACAACACAAGCAGGCTCGCCAGCGCGACATTGAGGCGCTGCACGGACGTCAAGCGACGCGGCGGCAGCATCGCGCGCGGCAGCAGGTCCACTGACGCATCCATGCCCGCGACGCCAATCGCCATCACGCTGCTTCCCGCGCGGCGTACTTGCGCCATCGCCGCCTCGATCGCTCGTTTCGGTGCGACCGTCAACTCAACCTCAATGCGGCTGACACCGTCCGCGCCATCAAACCGGCGCACGACGCGTTGCGTGTGGAACAAGTCAGCCGCTTTGAATGGCGTTTGGCGATCGAGGTCCGTTGCGATCACCTCTTCGAGGTTCTCTTCAACGACGGCCGGATACTGCACGAGCTTCTGCAAAACGCTGTCTCGAGCGAGCACCAACCGCACGTCACGTGGAGCCGGCCTGCCCGGCGAGGCAAATACCCCGATGTCGCCGCTCGCATCGACCGCAATGTCAACCGACGCACTGCGGTCCACCCAGTAGCGCGCAAGCAGCGGTCCCAAAACCGGCTTGAGTTCGGCCATCCACCAGCGCCAAAAGCGGACCAACGCCGGCGGAAAGATCGGCCTTGATGCACCGTTGGCACCATTACTGCTGGCAGGGGTAGGCAATATTGCAGACATAAGAACCGAATCTTACCTTTACGGCGCCTTCACGGGCGAGACTATTCGTCCGAGCTGCATGGACGACGTGTTACCGGATGTTGCCGCCTGCGCGGCAGCGTCACCCGCCAGCGACTCTAAGTCGGCTTGGGTGGGCAAATCTCGCCCCTCCTTCCAAGACAAAAACGCGTAAGGGCGCTTTGGGTCGGCGTAACGACGCACCACCACCTCCCGCACGAAGCGCGGGCCTTCAGGCAGCTGCGCCTCGGTGCGGATGCGTACCGGCGTTTGGTTGTTCGACGGACTGCGAAAAATGTTTTGCGGGAAGTTGGGTATCGGCTGACGATTGGCGCGCGCCAAATCGCGTCGCGCCAAGTATTCGTCAATCTGTTCTTCGCTCACATTGGGCAAGGCGCGCAGCACCTCACGCGTTGCGACTTGCTCGTTGATTCCCGGCTGCGCCGAATACACCGTGATGAGCGGCGCAAGACGCACGAATAACTCCGGTGTCATGCCGAGCACGAGCTTCAGCTCTTCTATGGATTGAAACAAGCCATTCGCCGGACCATACCTCAATCCAGCTGCGGTGTATTCAGCGGCTTCGGCCCCACGCAAACGCCGATTGTTGTCGGTATCGCGCCAGTCACCAATGGCATCGACGAGTTTTAGCGCCTCTTCTTCCGTTACGCCCTGCGAAAGCAGCAGCCCCCGCAATAAACCATCGTTGGCGCGGTTGATATCGACTTTTCCGGTTTCGTCTTGCATCGTGATCGTGATGGTGGTGTCGCGATAGACCCATTCTCGCGAACTGCCATCGGTGTTCCAGCGGCCCTCAATGTTGGCGGGCTTGTATTGCTCATAGATAGCGCGCTGCAGCGCCGCGTCGGCGAGCGCTTCGACCTTGATCGTCGCTAAGCTGTTTCCGACGACGTTGACCTCGGTACGCATGGTCTGCACAAAGGACCCGGCAATCACCAACAGCAGCGTCACCACCCAAAACACGATGATGAGCGCGACGCCTCGTTGCGCGCGGTGTCCACGCCGCGTTGGGCTGAGCTGTAGGGCGACTGTCACCATATCAACGCACCCGCGCGCTGCACTGGCGCGTGAAATTGGTTTGCATACAGCCTGCTTCTTCGCCGGTCTTGAGCGCAAATACGATGGGCGGCACGCTGCGACCGCGCTCGACGCTAACTTGTATGCGAATCAGCGCTGGCAGTCGTTGCATATCGCGCCACTCGTCGCGCCATGTGGGCTCAGCAAGATCCGAATCGGCGCCGAAGTAAGCGATCTCTAAACCGCGCACGCCGTCCATGAGGCGCACGGGTGTCGCGAGCGCACCATTGGCGACCGCATCGGCACTCGGTGACACCAAACCGCTGAAATCTTGGGCGGCGGTGTCAAACACTTGGCGATTCAGTTGCAACACGCCGCCATCGAGCAACGCGAGTTCAGCCCACTGCAGGCCGCCGGACGCGCCGTTCTGCAACGCGGCATCAAGATTGAGCGCGCTGACATAGCGCAGCGATGTCGCTGTGCCTTCAAACGCAATATTCGGCTGCGCCACCCCACGCCAGCGCGTTGGAAATACTTGTGCTAACTCGCGCCGCATAAAGCGCTCGACCATGCGCCAGTTGGATGCTTCCGCGACGCGGCTATCGCCTGCATCCCACGCACGAATGCCGACGTTCAGGCTGGCGTAAATCATGCCCATCATCATCGCGAGCAGGCTGATGGCGAGCAGCATTTCGATGAGCGTAAAGCCGGCTTGGCGGCCGACACTTCGGCGACGGCGATGAGAATTTTTGTGGGCCAACATCCGACGACGCGCGCTCATAGTCGCGGCCCAATCTTCATGGTGTTGAGTGTGACAACACGCTCTTTACCATCGTCGCTGCGAAACGCCACACTCAACTCAACTTCGTAGAGCCGTACAAACAACAACGCGTCAACATCAATGTTGCCTAGCGTCGTCAGCGGCGCACTAGGCGCTAGCGTCGTTGCTGAAGTGGTCGCCGCTGCGGTGCCGCTGGCTTGTGCGTTGGCTAGTGCGGCGGTTTCAAGCGTCGAGGGTGTAGCCGGTTCGGTGGCCGTGGCATAAGCACGTACGCTGAGGCGCCACGCATAGTCATCGTCGAATTGGCCGCTGGTCTCGCCCTCGCTGAGCGCCTCCTCAACCCCAACGCTGGCGAGCTTTGATTCGGCGAGCATGGCCGCACGCGCGTAACGGTCGGCGAGCTCCGCGCCGTTCACTCCACGCGAAAACAGCCCGAGCAACGCAGCGATGGAAACCGCCAATAGCGTGCACGCGACGAGCACTTCGAGCAAGGTGAAACCACAAACTCGCCTATTGGCGGGCAGTTTCAGGCATTTTTGCCCCAAAACGCTCATGGATACTAGACTTTTGAAAGTTCGACGATGCTCGAACGCCCAGTTAACCAGTCGATGTCGATCGCAAACTCGCGTTCGTTGGCGCCGACGGTAACGCGCCCGCCATTGGACGAGCCATCAGGGTAGAAACGAAAACTCGCCGTCGATTGATCGAGTTGATCGGCTTGCGACGTAAAGAGTTTCAGCGTTAGCTGCTCGTTGAGCTTGTGGGTGCGCGATTCGAAATTTGTCGTGAACTCGCGTGTTTCAACGTTCACGGTCACATACGCTTCGCGGCGCGTATTGATCGCCGCGTCGCGCGCGAGCTTCATGGCGCTATTGAGCGCGCGCACACTCGACTTCAGCTCCGCCCCCGACACGCCGGTTCCCATCATCCGCGGCACCATGGTGAACATGAGCGCGATGAGCAATACGACGAGCATCAGCTCGAGCAAACTGAATCCGCTGGATCGCATACGTTGCGCCATGTGCATCGCCGCGACGATCGCTATGCGTTGCCGACTCAGTCAAACGAGCTGACGTCGCGGTCTGCGCCCTCGCCACCCTCTTTGCCGTCCGCACCGAGTGAAGTAAGGTCAAACGGCCGACCGTTGTCGCCGGGTGACTTGTAGATCATGTCGTTGTTCCAAGGGTCCTTGATCGCATCCGCGTTCTTCACGTAAGGGCCATTCCAGTTACCAACGCCGCCAGGATTGGCGAGGAGGGCGCGCAGCCCTTCGTTCGTGCTCGGATAGCGGCCGGTGTCGAGTTTGTACATGTCGAGTTGTGCAGAAATGTCCGTGATGCGCGCTTTGGCCAGACCCAACTTGGCCTTATCGGCCTGACCAAAAATGCGGCTGCCTGCCCATGCCACGACCAGTCCAATGATGGTGATGACGATGATGATTTCGATGAGCGAGAAGCCGTGCGAGCGACGGGCATTGCGCGTTGGGTGCAGGTTGAGGTTCATTGCAACTCCTAGTTCAGGCAAATAGTGTGTGTCGGTGCCGATTGATGTTTGACGGCAACGACGGTTAGAACGGTATGTCCATCATGTCGAACATTGGGCTGGCAATCGCAAAGATCAGCAAGCCAATGACGAGGGCCAAACCGATGATCATGACGGGCTGCAGCAGCGCCAACGCGCGCTTAATTGAGGAAGCCACTTCGCGGTCATAAACATCGGCCACCTGCAACAGCATGGCGTCGAGCTGTCCGGTCTCCTCACCGACCGCAATCATTTGCACGGCCAACTTCGGGAACACTTGGGTTTCCAACATCGGCTTGGCCATACCGCGGCCTTCCTTGAGCTCGCGCGACACCACATCCACCGCGGCGCGGAACACCGCGTTGCCGAGCGTTTCCTTAAGAATGGAAAGTGCGGCTAACAGCGGCACACCGTTTTGCAGCAGCGTTGCGAGCGAACGCGCAAAGCGCGCCATCTCGAGCCGCGCAATCAAATGACCAGCGACCGGCCAGCCCAACAACCGCGCGTCCCAGCGCGCACGCGACGCGGGGTTGGACCATGACCGCGATAGCAGCCACACAACCAGCAACACCGCGGCTACCACAATCATCCAGTATTCACGAAGGAATAACCCAGCACCGAGCACGACCTCGGTGACCCCAGGCAACGCCTTGCCTGACTGGTCAAAGATTTGTTTGAACTGCGGCACGACGAAGACCAATAACATTCCGACTGACGCAACCGCGACCAACATCAAGATCACTGGGTAAATCAGCGACGACACAACGCTGTCGCGCAAATCTTTGGCGCGTTCCAAGTGATCGGCGAGGCGCATCAACACACCGCCCAGCGCGCCGCCAGCTTCGCCCGCGCGAACCATGTTCACGTAAAAACGCGAGAACACATTGCGGTGTTGATCAAGCGCCTTGGACAATGCAGCACCACCGCGCACTTCGTTGCGAATTTCTTGGAGCAAAGTCCGTACTGGCGCGCGCTCCGCGAGGTTAATCAGAATTTCCAAGCTGCGATCAAGCGGCAATCCGGCCTTCAACAGCGTGGCCAGCTCGCGCGTGAGGATGGTCAACTCGTTCGGCCGAATGTGCGCTCCACCGCTCGGCATGAGCGTTGCGCTCGTCAGGAATCCGCGCGCGCCCGGCTGCGCGGAGCCTTCGGCGGCTTGTGCTGCGGCGCCCACTTCAATTGCACGGATCGGAATGAGCCCCATCGACTTCAGATGTGCCTGCGCGCCGTCGTAAGACCCCGCATCGAGCACGCCCTCTTGCACGTCGCCCGCGGGACTCACTGCCTTGTACTGAAATAACGGCATGGGTGGCAGATCAGGATTCGCGCGTGACGCGCAACACTTCTTCGATTGTTGTGATGCCCGCCACCGCTTTGCGCAAACCGTTCACGTACATGGTCTCCATGCCCTGTGCGACCGCTGCGTGGCGTAGCTCGGTGGCAGTCGCGTGTTTCATGACGAGGCTGCGCAACTCATCAGTCATAGGCATCACTTCCATGATGCATTCGCGACCAAAGTAGCCAGTGTGCCCGCAGTGCTCACAGCCCTTGGCATGATGTAGCGTCACCTTGCCGTTGTTGGGAAACCGCGCCAAGCCCATTTGTTCGACCACTTCATCGACGGGGTGATAAGGTTGCTTGCAGTGGCCACACAAGCGCCGCACCAGCCTCTGCGCCTGAATGCCGATGACCGTTGAGGTCAGCAAGTAGTCGTCTACGCCCATGTCGAGCAATCGGTTGATGGTCGAGGCCGCGTCGTTGGTGTGTACCGTTGACAGCACTAGGTGTCCCGTCAACGCAGACTGCACGGCAATCTGGGCAGTCTCGAGGTCGCGAATTTCACCGATCATGATGACGTCCGGGTCTTGCCGCACAATCGAACGCAGTGCATTGGCAAACGTCAGGTCGATCTGCGGCTTCACCTGAATCTGATTGATCCCGGGCATCTGATATTCCACCGGGTCTTCCACCGTCAGAATCTTGATGTCCGGCTTGTTGAGTCGGTCGAGCGCCGTGTAGAGCGTCGTCGTCTTGCCTGAACCGGTAGGCCCCGTCACCAACAGAATGCCGTGGGGTTGCGACAACACATCCAGGAAAACCGGCAGATTGGCCTGATCGAAGCCGAGCGCCGCAAAGTCAAGCGCAACGCCACCTTTGTCGAGGATGCGCATCACTACCGATTCGCCATGCATAGTCGGCACGGTGGACACGCGCAAATCGATTTCCTTGCCTTGCACCCGCAACTTGATCCGGCCGTCCTGCGGCAAACGCCGTTCGGCGATATCGAGGCTCGCCATGATCTTGATGCGCGAGATAACCGCTGCCGACAACCGACGCGGCGGTGACTCAATTTCATGCAGCACGCCGTCGATGCGATAACGCACGATCAAGCGGTTTTCGAACGGCTCGATGTGGATATCCGACGCGCGGCGCTCCAATGCATGGTTGATGATGAGGTTGACCAGTCGAATGACTGGCGCTTCGGAAGCGAGATCCTTCAGGTGCTCGATGTCACCAAATTCCTGATCCTCGTCTCGCGTCGCAATGTTGTCGACAATCTGACCCATCGACGACTTACCAGCGCCATACAGCCGCTCATATGCGGCATCAAAGTCGTTTTCGCTGAGCAGTCGGGGCGCCACGCGTTTACCCGTGGCGGCTGCCAGCGCTTGCACGGTAAAGGCATCCTGCGGATCGACCATCGCCAACACGACTTCAGACTCGTTTTCCGCGACAGGAATGGCGCGTGCTTCTTGAATGAAGCGCGGAGAGATTGCTTCTTCGAGTAATGGCAACTCGGGCAGATCATTGAGCTCAACAATGGACCAGCCACGCTGTGCAGCGAGCGCATTGGCGAGTTCTCGGTGCGACACCAAGCCCATGCGCGTCAATATCGCGCCGAGCTTGTCGCGTCCACCCGCCTGCCGCGCACTTTCTTGTACCTTCAGCGCACGATCAAGCCCGACCGCATCTAGCTTGCCCCGCGCGCATAGCAGCTCGCCCAGCCGCTGCGGCGCGCTTTCATGCACATCGGAAAGATTTGGGTTTGGTTCGCTCGCCATGTCGGTGCGTCAGGAACAAAGAGACAAGGACCACTGCGTTTGGCATCCTCGCAGTGCTTGGAAATTCGCTTCTTGAGTATACCCCGCACCTCACCGCCGATAGGCGCAAATGCTGCGGTTGCCTAGGCTGCAAGGTAACCGATTGTTGCTTGACGCGTCGTTAGCTTGAGGCGGCGTCGACGAGCATGCGCAGAAAGCGCGGCAGCATCGCGGGGGTGTCAAACTGCTCACGCACGTGAGCATTGGCCTGCGCGATGATGCGGCTGCGTAAATCCGTATCATCAACGAGTCGCTCGATGGCGTCGCGCCAAGATTCGCGGGTATCGTCGGCAAACAAGCCTGTTTTTCCCTCGGTGACGAACGATAGGTATGGCTCCGCGCGGGAGTAGACGCCTGCCGCCCCGCAAGCAGAGATTTCCAAGTACTTGTTCGGGCACTTTGATGCCTCGAAGCGAGAGCGGTTCACGGGCGCAACCAGAACATCGGGCGCCATGCGGCGCACTGTCGCGGCATACGCTGCGTAGTTGAACTGGTAAGGCTCATAAAGCACACGATCCCCGAGCGAGGCGAACTCTTCAGGAAGGCTATTGGACATGACGAAAAGTTCGACATCCCCGCGGCCGCGCGCCACATCAACGAGCGCATCAAACGCCAGCATGTTGCGTCGCAAGCTGCCCACGTAACCGATGCGCACACGTTGGCCACCTTGTGGGGCAAGCCGCCCTCGCGGTGTGCGCTTGAATACCTGTAGGTTTACGTTGGTGGACAGCAGCACAAGCCGCCGGGCGTAAGGCGCCAAATCATCTGCCAAAGGCTGGCTGTATGTAAGCGTGGTGTCTGCTGCTTGCACACAACTGAGAAAGTTCTCGTAATCAGGTTTGCCAGGCGTGAAGTAGGGCGCGTACTCATCCCACTCGCGGCCAAGCCAAAACCAGTTGTCATCGAGCATGTACAGCGTGCGAATGCCGCGTGCGCGGCAGGCCTGCATCAGGCTGGCACCGTGCGCACTACGCACCCGGCTAAAGATCACCAAGTCGTAGCCAACTAGCTCTTCGATATCCCCACGAACATCAAGCATCGACCGCCATTCAATGAGCTTAGTGTCATAAAGCAATTCGAAGTAATTGAAAAAGCAAAGCTGGTTGTGTGCGGGCTCATTCACGCCGCCGAGCACTGCAATTCGTAATGGGCGCGAGCGCGCTTCTACTTGTAGATACAAGTGGTGTCGCAGTCCCGCAGGTAGTTGCCGCCAAACAGCGGATTTGGTCGTCAGCACCGTGTTGGACTCGATAACCGGCTCACGCAACTCGTCTTCACGCGCGGGCAAACAACGCCGCGGCTCGCTTTGACGCTACATCAGTCGCGGCAGCATGGCGTCAACAGTTGCTGCCGTATCCTGCGCAAACGCGAACTGCGACCAACGCGTTCCCGGCGCGGGCTGCAACGGCAACGAGCGGATTGGGGTGCGCGCACTAAGGCGCTGACACCACTCCCACCACCACATGCGCTGCAAGGCCGGTGCTTCTGTAAAGCCCCCCAAGGCGCGGGCTACTTGGCTTCTCAGCATGCTGTTGGTCATCGGCACAAGATCGAGCATCTGCAGCCATGCATGCGGATAGTCTGAAGAAAAGCCATCGGATTGGTGAACCAACCACGACTCCTCTTGCTCGCTGCGTCCTTCGCGGTCGCTGCGATATCCCGCCTGCATCGCCTCATGCGTCGTCGCGAGCGCGGTACGCCGCTCGTCATCATGTACATACCAAGTGCTAACTTCTGAACCCACGGCCATTACACAGAACCAGGTGGTCTCAACTTGCTCAAGCGCGCGATTACACATCCGCCCTGGGTGGTGTGATGTCGTCGGAAACACAATCTGGTGTGCGCTCGGCCGCGTTGGCTGTTCGCGCGTTAGCCACGCGTGCCACTCAGGTCCGTCAACCACCAACAAAATAGGTGTGCGCCGCGCGTCGCGCTCGGCGTAATAGGAAAGATCAAACAACCATTGTCGCGCCGCGTCGGCAAGCTGCGCGACATCGCCTAGCAGTAGCGCAACGATGGTTACATCCGTCGGCTGTGTTGCGGATCGCGTCGCATTCGCTGTAGTTTGCGCGCCCAAGGACATCGCCCGCTAGGGGCCCGCAGTTATCGTGCGCCCGAGCGCGTGGTCGCGGTACGCGCGCACCACGTCGTCAGTCGGACCGTCCGCCATGATGCGTCCGTGATCCATCCAAACGGTGCGGTTGCAGTACTCGGCAAGCAGGTCAAGGCTGTGCGAAGAGAACACCAATATCTTGCCCTGCGCCATGAACTCGCGCATCCGCGTATTGGCTTTCTCGGTGAAGGCGAGGTCGCCTGCACCCATGACCTCGTCAAGCAGCAGAATCTCAGGGTTGACAGAGGTCGATACCGCAAATGCCAAGCGCACAAACATGCCGCTCGAGTAGGTGCGCACGGGGTAATCGAGAAACTTGCCCAACTCAGAAAAGTCAGCAATCTCTGGGAGTTTGGCCTCAATCTCGCGCGGCGTCATGCCTAGCAGCATCGCGCGGATGCGGATGTTCTCCCAACCGGAGCGGTTGTATTCGAATCCGGTCGCAAACTCAAAGAGTGGGCAAACGTGCCCAACGGTATGTGCGCGGCCGGTCGTCGGGGGATAAATACCCGCCATTACCTTTAGCAGGGTCGACTTCCCCGCGCCGTTGTGGCCGATGAGGCCGACGCGTTCCCCCGCGCCAATGCGCAAGCTCACTCCCCGCAAGGCTTCCACCACGTTGACGAGGCGTGTCTCGCGGTTACGCAGGCTCGCAATGAACCCTTTGAGCGTATGACCGTCCGCGGCGGTGCCGATATCAAAGCGCACGCCAACGTTATCGAGTTGAATCGAAATCGCGCTCATAGGATGTAAACGATGCGGCGGTCGAGGCGCAACGCGACGAGCAAAGCGATAAGCGCTAGTACGCCGATATAAATGCCAGTTGAGACGTAAATCTCTGTCGGCGCGGGCGTCCATTGAGTTAGTGGATGCCGCAAACCCTCAATGAGGTAGTAGAGCGGGTTGTATTTGTAGACGAAATCAAGTCCGCGCTCCCGCAACACATCGACCGTGAAGAACACGGGCGTCACAAAGAACAATACCTGTAGCAGCGCGGTCATCCCGTGGGGCAGATCGCGGAACCGCGCCGATGCGTAGGCCATGATCGTCGCGTGCAGATAGCTAGCGATGAACAGCAAGACGACACCAGGTAGCGCCCAGAACATCCCCACATTCAGGCCACGCCCCATGATCAGCATGACAAAGAAAAAAATCACGACGCCGATCACGAGCGGCACCACCGCATTCACCATCACGCGAAGCACATAGATTTGCTTCGGATAGGTAAATTGCTTGATGTACCCCTCGGCAAACACGAAAGCGTTGCCGCCGTCGGTGATGGTCTGCGTCAAATAGCCCCAGACCACGAACCCGATAGTCAAGAACGGCAGAAAAGTCTCGAGCGGTTGGCGAAACAGCGTGGCATAAATGATGCCAATGCCACCCACCCAAAGCGCGAGGTTGAGCAATATCCAAGCGGGTCCGATGAATGACTTCGCAAATCGATTGCGCACATCGGCCATCCCAAGGTGCCACCACACACGCCAATTGGAGAGTGCCGCGAGGTTATCGCGCGCCAATTGGGAGATGGGCGTCATCGGGACGGTTGTTGGCTGTGTGGACTCGGCCGAAGTGCTCATGCGGCTCCGACGGGTCGCAGGCGCTGCATGAAAACGACGCCACGTGCGGTGTCACACTGCGTTGGACGGTCGGGCGCGATGTGCTCGAAGCCCAAGGACTCGTAAAGGCGAATGGCTCGCACGTTATCCGCGTACACCTCTAGGAACACGCGCTGCAGGCCCAGCTCACCAAACGCAAACGCAACGAGCGCCGCGATCGCTTCGCGAATGAGTCCCTTGCCGGATGCGCCGGGTGCGGCAATAAAGCGCCCCACTTCCGCCTCGCCAACTTCGCGATCAATGCCGTAAATCGATACCTGGCCGACCGCTGCATTTGTCGCCGCATCTTCGACGACGAACATCAATGCGTCATCTGTTTGCTGCAACGATTCAAACCACGCGCGGTGCGCCTCTGGGCTAATGACATCGCTGTGCTTAAACCAGCGGCGCACTTCATCCCGGTTCCGCCATGCGAGAGTCATTTCGAGATCTTCGGCCTCGAGCAAGCGCAGACGGACACGCTCGGTCTGGATGGGTCTCATGCCGCCGCTCCTTGCGGCAACGCCGGAGACTGACTCAACCGCGCCACGTGCTCAATCGTGCGCGCGATCACACGATCGACGTCGGCATCGCTCAGCCGCAGGTGCAGCGGCAACGAAATGATCTCTTCAGATGCGCGTCGCGCTTCCGGGCATGTGCCGTCTGCGTAGCTGAACATCCGATAGTGAGTGTTGTCGCGGTAATGCACGCCGGGGAAGATGCCATCGACATTCAACTTCGCCATCACTTCATCCCGATGTGCGACGCGAATTTGGAACAAGTGCGTAGCGGATTCGCATGAAACATCAACCGGAATGGTGCGTATCTCTGGGTGCGCGGCAAAACCAGCGCGGTAGCGCGCCGCGATCTCGCGGCGACGTGCATTGTCCTGATCCAATACTGGTAACTGCGCGAGCGCGAGCGCGGCCATGATCGAGTTGCCGTGATACTTGTAGCCGACGAATTCAACGTCGTACTTCCATTTGTAGTCGCCCTGCGCCGCTGTGCGCGCGTAGGTGTCTTTGTTGATGCCTAACCAAGACAGTTTGCGCGCCATTTCATCGTCTTCGGCTCTGGCAAAGCAGACCATACCCGCATCAGCAGTCGGCAGATTTTTGACTGCCTGAAAACTAAACACCGTCGCGTCGGCGTCGTGCCCAACGTGTCGAGAATCAACTCGGGTGCCAGCCATGTGCGCAGCGTCGAGGATCATCGCAATTCCGCGCGCTCGACAAATCGCGAGAACCTCAGCATAACGCCCTGCATTGCCGCCCATGCCAACAAACATCACCGCGCGCGTCCGCGGCGTGATCTTGGCCAAGACATCTTGCGGGTCGAGGCAAAGCGATTGGTCGACGTCCGCAAAAATGGGCTTCATGTCGGCATAGAGAATCGTGTGGCTATCCGACACAAACGTCAGCGGCGTGGTGATGATTTCGTCACCATCCGCCCATCCCAATCGGCGCTTCAATACTTCAACAGCGAGATGCAATCCGACCGTCGCCGAGTTCAGGAAGTGGGCGTGTGGAAGCCCGGTGTATTGCTTCCAAGCCTCTTCAAACTCATTGGTCTTAAAGCCTAAACCTGTCCAGCCTTTTTCAAGACACTCGCGAATACCTGCTAGGCACTCTTCAACACGGAACGTCGGCACAAACAACTGCACAGCGGCCTCCGCTTGGACCGGCGCGGGCTCGGGTTGTAGCGTGGCGCGCTCAGCGAGGCAATCTGCCAACTGGGACTGCCAATCGCGCATGGCGATGCCCAGTGATTCAAGCTTCTCATGCGCGAGCACAGAATATGCGGGTCGCTTGGCCGGCGCGTTGAATTCAGCGGTCGAGATTGGTTCAACGTGATTGCATTTGCGCGCAGGGTCTGCGGTGCTGCTGATGATCTGCTCAGCAAATCCATGCCACGATGTGGTTCCGGTTGCCGTGACGTGATAGACGCCATTTGGAATCGTCAACTCAACGCCATTGCGGCTCGCACGAAACATCTTGCCGGTAGCCTGTGCAACATCGCGTACCCACGTCGGGCCGCCAAATTGGTCGTTGACGACGCGCAGTTGATCGCGGGTCGCGGCAAGACCCAGCATCGTCAGCAAGAAATTGTGGCGCCGGTTGGAATACAGCCAAGCGGTTCGCAGAATCAGATAGCGCTTGGCGATTGAAGAGATGGCAAGTTCACCCGCCAACTTAGTCATGCCGTAAACACTTTGCGGCGCAACCGGATCGGTCTCTTGGTACGGACGCTCACCATTTCCCGCAAACACGTAGTCCGTCGAAAAATGAATGAGCGCCGCGCCGCATGCGTTTGCTTCTTCTGCCAAGAGTGCAGGCGCGAACCCGTTAACTTGCATCGCAACAGCTGCGTCCGACTCCGCTTGATCGACCGCCGTATAAGCGGCGGCATTGACAATGAGCGCTGGGCGCAGCCGACTGATTTCGCGGCGTACTTGGTCCGGCTTGGTCAAATCAAGTTGTGCGCGCGTCGTCGCGACCACCTGAAAGTCAGAGGCGTTCGATAGCATTCGCGCAAGCTCGTAGCCGAGCTGCCCGTTCTTGCCAGTAATCAGAATCGTGGGCTTGGACATGGGCCGTTATTGCGCTTCAATCGCTATGGGTAGGTCTGCGCATCGGCGAGCAGAGGCGCGTTTGCGTCGGCAGGCTTTAACTGTGGCAATTCGCCCTCGGCAAGCGGCCAAGGAATTTGCAGCGCAGGGTCGTTCCAGCGAAGGCTGCGTTCATGCGCCGGCGCGTAGTAGTCGGTGGTCTTGTAGAGAAACTCTGCTGCGGGAGAAGTGACCAGAAACCCATGGGCAAAGCCCGGCGGCACCCACAACATGCGGTAATTTTCTGCCGACAACGTAATGCAAACACTATGGCCAAAAGTAGGCGACGAGCGGCGCAGGTCAACAACAACATCGAACACCTCACCTGCGACTACCCGCACCAACTTGCCCTGCGCTTGTTCCGCTTGATAGTGAAGCCCGCGTAGAACACCCTTGACGCTGCGCGAGTGGTTGTCCTGAACAAAATGTGCATCAACACCGACGAGTTCCGCAAATTGCTTCGCGTTGTAGCTCTCGAAAAAAAAGCCTCGCGCGTCACCGAAAACAGCGGGTTCAATGAGCTTTACATCGGCGATTGCGGTTTCAACGACCTGCATGCTTTTTACTGGCGAAGGCATTAGTAGAGCTTCTCCGAGAGCATGCGCACCAGATAACGGCCGTATTCGTTCTTGAGCATCGGCTTGGCAAGGGCTTCGACGTCTGCTGCGCTAATCCAGCCCTGCCGGTAGGCGATCTCTTCAGGGCATGCCACCTTGAGGCCTTGGCGTCGTTCAATCGTTTCGATGTACTGAGATGCCTCTAGCAATGATTCATGCGTCCCCGTATCCAACCAAGCCATACCACGGCCCATGGTTTCGCAACTCAATGCGTTGCGCTCAAGATAGAGCCGATTCAGATCGGTAATTTCGAGTTCGCCGCGCTTGCTGGGCTTCAGCGAACGCGCCAACTCGCAAACCTGCGAATCGTAAAAATAGATGCCTGTGACCGCATAGCGCGATTTCGGCTGTGCGGGCTTTTCGTCGAGTGACACCACTTTCCCGTTTGCATCGAACTCCGCTACCCCATACCGCTCTGGGTCGTTGACTGGGTAAGCGAACACAGTGGCCCCCTGCTCGCGGGACGCTGCGCGTTTGAGTAGTGACGACAGGTCGTGTCCGTAAAAGATGTTGTCGCCGAGGATCAATGCGGACGCCTGCCCGTGGACGAATGATTCACCGATGATGAAGGCTTGGGCCAGACCATCCGGCGACGGTTGCACGGCGTAAGAAAGCTTGAGGCCCCACTTCTCACCTGTGCCCAATAGTTCCTGAAAGCGTGGCGTATCTTGAGGCGTCGAGATGATGAGGATTTCGCGAATACCCGCCAACATCAACGTGGTCAACGGGTAATAAACCATCGGCTTGTCGTAAATCGGCAGCAACTGCTTCGATACGACTTGTGTCACCGGATAG
Source organism: Nitrosomonadaceae bacterium (assembly GCA_021300055.1). Lineage (GTDB taxonomy): Bacteria > Pseudomonadota > Gammaproteobacteria > Burkholderiales > Usitatibacteraceae > UKL13-2. Next base: position 15,351 of record JAJTHU010000174.1, read on the forward strand.
AGGCGTGTGCCACTTCCGCCCGCCAAAATAATTCCCTTGCGATTTGGGGTACTCATCTCAAGCGCTCCGGGCAACCACCGAACCAGCGGTCGCTTTTGCCGACTCGCGCTTGCTCTCATCCCCACCAAAAGCCGTGGGGCCCCTGCTCGGTGCGGTCGCGGCAACGCCCGCTACGCAAACAACCTTGCGCGCAATCATGCGGCCACCTTTCCGTACTGCTTGGTCATCCAGTCACGATAGGCGCCCGAGGTCACACCACTCACCCACTCGGCGTTGTCCAGATACCACTGGATTGTCTTTCTCAGGCCTGACTCAAAGCTTTCCTGCGCGCGCCATCCAAGCTCGTTTTCTAGTTTGGTCGCGTCGATCGCGTAGCGGCGGTCATGGCCGGGGCGGTCGGTCACAAATACGATTTGCTCGCGGTAGCTCTTGCCATCACTGCGCGGCCGCAGTTGATCCAAGGCGTCGCAGATCGCATGGACCACTTCCAAGTTGTTGCGCTCATTACGGCCACCGATGTTGTAGGTCTCGCCAAGCCGTCCCTTCGCCAACGCGAGGCGAATGGCGTGGCAGTGATCTTCCACGTAAAGCCAGTCACGCACGTTCTTTCCGTCACCATAGACAGGCAGGTTCTTGCCAGCGAGCGCATTGGTGATCATGAGCGGGATGAGTTTCTCGGGGAAGTGATACGGCCCGTAGTTGTTTGAGCAGTTCGTTGTCAAAACTGGCAAGCCATACGTGTGATGATGGGCGCGCACCAAGTGGTCAGACGCCGCTTTCGAAGCGGAGTAGGGGCTATTCGGCTGGTAGGCGTGCTCTTCGGTGAAGGCGGGATCGTCCATGTTCAACGAGCCGTACACCTCATCGGTCGAAACATGCAAAAAGCGGAAGCTCGTACGCGCTTCAGGCGTCAGGCTTGCGACATAGCCGCGTGTAGCTTCTAGCAGGTGAAAAGTGCCAACCACGTTGGTCGCGATAAACTCATCCGCGCCATGGATAGAGCGGTCCACATGGCTCTCCGCGGCGAAATTCACGATCGCGCGCGGCTTGACCTCAGCGAGGAGCGCGTCGACGAGTTTGCGGTCGCCAATGTCGCCATGCACAAAGCGATAGCGTGGGTTCCCTGCGACGTCGGCCAGCGACTGCAAGTTGCCTGCATAGCTGAGTTTGTCGAGGTTGACGACCCCGTCTGATTCGTTCGCCAGCCATTGGCGCACGAAGTTCGACCCGATAAAGCCTGCACCGCCGGTGACTATGATCATGCGCGTTGACTAGAGTGAAACCACAAACCCAAGATTTTATCAGTCGCGGCGTGATTTTCCCTCTGTCCCCACCTTATCGAACCCAACTAGCCGCGTCGCGAATCTCGTCGATTTTCCAGCTCGATATGCTTGGCGTACTTAGCGAAAGCCGCGAAACAGCCAATGGCGATGTGGGCAAACCCCGGGCCGCCATCTAAAAAGCCTAGGCGCAACACGTAGAACTTCACAAAGCGCGTCATCGGACTGAGCCACAATTTTGCGTAACCCACGCGCACGCCCTGCGAGAACAACAACTCGGCGTGCAGCGACGAATAACGGTTCTGCTTCTGCAGGTAGGTTGCAAGGTCTTCAGCGGACTCGTGCAAGAGATCGCCTGAGAGTACGCCCGTCCGTACGCCGTGGTGGGCGCCGATCACCGTCTCGTGGACGGGGTCCTCGCTCCAACCGGCGTGCCGACGGTCAAATAGACGCGCCGATCGATCAGGGTAGCCTTCGCCATGGCTTAGCCAACGCCCTAGAAAACGATTGCGCCGAGGCATCGCGTAGAGCTGCGCGCGGGGGCCCTGTTGCGAGGAAAACTCCTGCGCGATGCTCTGCGCCAATTCAGGCGTGACGCGTTCATCGACGTCGAGACACAGCACCCAGTCGTGCTTTGCCAGTGATACCGCAAACTGCTTCTGCTTGCCAAAGCCCAGCCAAGCCTGCTCGACCACGCGGCAACCTCGCGCGGCGGCAATTTCCTTAGTCGCATCGGTGGAGCCGGAGTCGACGACAACAACTTCATCCGCAAACTGGACGCTATCGATGCAATCCGCAATTTGCCCGGCCGCATCTTTGGAAACGATGCAAACCGTAAGGGGCAGTTTTCGGAGTTCGGGTGCGCTAGGGGCATTCATGGCTCGACAGTTTAGCGGGAAGCGCATAAAGCGCCGCTCAGTGTGCCGCCCTATAAAATCAAGCAATGCGCATTCTGTTGGTCAAACTCTCGTCGATGGGCGACGTCATCCACAACCTTCCGGTTGTCAACGACATTCGCCGCGCGATACCAAACGCACATATCGATTGGGTCACCGACGCGTCGTACGCGCAACTCGTTGCGCTGCATCCCAGTGTGAATCGCGTGCTGCCCCTGCGGCTGCGCAACTTGAAGTCGCGCTGGTATTCCCTCGCGGCTTGGCACCAAGTCTTCACAGACAAAACGCAAATCGCACGTGAGCCTTACGATCTCATCATCGACACCCAAGGACTCATAAAGAGTGCGATCGTGAGCAACTGGGCACGGGGGCCAAAGGCGGGCTACGACGCAGAAAGCATTCGTGAGCCGATGGCATCGAGATGGTACGAGCGTCGCTACACGGTTTCGCGACAGGCCCACGCGGTGACGCGCAACCGCGCGCTTTGCGCTGAGGCGCTGGGCTACGAGCTCATCGCGGACGCACCGCCGGATTACGGCCTACAGCTGACCCAACCGGACAATAAGTCGTTGCCAAAACCCTACGTCGTTTGCCTTCACGCGACAAGTCGCGCGGACAAGCAGTGGTCGACGGCCAACTGGCGCGCCCTCGGCCAAGCACTGAATGATCGTGGAGTTCACGTCGCCTTCCCTTCTGGCACAGACGCCGAGTACGCAACCAGTGAAGCGCTTGCGCAGTCGTTGCCCATCGCGAGCGCGTGGCGCACGCTACCGCTTCCAGAAACAGCTGCGCGGCTCTCCGCCGCCACAGCCGTGGTCGGGTGCGACACCGGGCTTGCGCATCTCGCCGTCGCGCTGAGCCGACCTTGCATTGGCATTTATCTCAGTACTGCCCCAGCACTCACCGGTCTATTTGGCACAGGGGCGACCAATCTTGGGGGCGGCTCACGCGATCGCGTTGCCAGCGTCAGCGTGGCTGATGTTCTAGATGTGCTGCTGCCGCAGATTGACTGATATGGTGCGCCCCCTCTACAGCATCGCGCTCTATCTCGCGGTACCACTCATACTGCTTCGTCTGGTCATTCGCTCGCTGCGAGAGCCGGGATACGGAAAGCATTGGGGCGAGCGATTCGGCTTTGGCACAACTCGATCAACTACCGAGCACCGACCCATCATCTGGCTGCATGCGGTTTCAGTTGGCGAAGTGCGCGCCGCTTTGCCGCTTATCGCAGGTTTGATGCGCCGCTTTCCCGCACATGCGCTATTGCTCACTTGTATGACACCAACGGGGCGTGACATGGCGTTGCGCAGCGTGCCGAACGGCGTTGAGGTGCGCTATCTTCCTTACGACCTGCCCGTCGCCATGTCACGGTTTGTTGAAACTTGGCAACCGAAAGTTCTGCTCGTCATGGAAACCGAGCTCTGGCCGAACATGCTCGCAACATGCGAGCGGCACTCAGTCCGTTGCGTCTTGGTGAATGCGCGGCTCTCAGAAAAATCGCGCGCGGGCTACGCATGCTTTGCGCCAATCGCAGCATTGGCGAGGGAGGCATTAGGGCGCTTTGATGCGGTACTCGCGCAGTCGGCAGAAGATGCGCAGCGCTTGCAGTCGCTTGGCGCGCGCCGCGTGGACGTATCCGGCAACGTTAAGTTTGACCTCGTGCCCGATGCGCAGCTTATCGAACTCGGCAAATCGTGGCAGCGGGCAGTTCGGCCGCGCGCAATTCTGCTCGTCGCCAGCACGCGCGAGGGCGAGGAATCGCTGCTACTTCCCGCCTTTGTGCGCGCGTTTGCAGACGCAGCGTCGCGCCCGCTACTCGTATTGGTGCCCAGACATCCCGCGCGCATTGAGGAGGTGATCAGTCTTGTACGAACCGCGGGGCTGCGCTGCGAACGCCGCTCGAACCAACCACCAGCTTCCGATGACGATGTATGGATCGGTGACTCGATGGGCGAGATGCCTGCTTACTACGCGATGTGCGACGTCGCGATCATTGGCGGAAGTTTTGTGCCGCTGGGTGGACAAAACCTGATCGAGGCTGCGGCAGTTGGCGCGCCGATCATCATTGGCCCATCAACTTACAACTTCGCCGAGGCAACCAAGCTCGCGTTGGCCGCTGGCGCTCTTCAGCAGGTGCGCGACGCAGCAGATGGCATGTTGGCCGCTGCTGCACTGTTGAAGGACCTCCAACAGCGCGAGCAAATGTCGCGGGCTGGCGCGGCGTTTACCGCACAGCATCGTGGTGCCACTGAACGCTCGCTAAATCTCGTCGACCAACTCTTAGTCGACAGCGCGACAAAGGGCGCAACCGCCAACGAGCGGCCCGGGAATCGCTAAGGTTTGTTCGACCCTAGCGCGCGAGCAGACGGTTAATTTCGGCGAGGTCGTCTTCTGTGAGTCGGCCTGCAGCGGCCTTGAGACGCAACTGCGCAAGGATAGTGTTATAGCGTGCTTGTTGCAAATCACGGCGTGTCTGAAAGAGTTGTTGCTGAGAATTCAGCACGTCCACGTTCGTTCTCACGCCGACTTCTTTGCCAAGCAAGGTCGAGTCAAGCGAAGACTTGGAAGACACCAGCGAGGCTTCAAACGCCTTTACTTGCGCCGCACCGCTAGTCACACCAAGGTATGACGTGCGAACCAATTGAGCGACCGCACGCTTCGCGTTTTCCAGATCTTGTTCGGCGCGCTCGCGCGATGAGAGTGCTTGGCGCACACGCGCCTGCTGACCACCGCCTTGGTATAGCGGAATGCTCAATACCAGCCCGACATTGGTGGTCGTGCTATTGAAGGGGATTCCGCTTGATGGCGCGTTGTTGTACCCATAGCTTCCAGTAAGGTCTAGTGTCGGGTAGTGCCCCGCTTGCGTGCGGGAAACTTCTTTGGCCGCAATTTCAAATGCTGCGCGTGCCTGCGCTACCGTCGGGCTCGCCTCATGAGCGCCTGCGATCCATTTGTCGGGGTCGGCGGGCGAGGGGGGGACGAGTTCCGGGTTTTCTTTGAGCGGCGCGAGGGCGGGCGCACGCTTGCCAATGAGTTGCTCAAGCGCGCTTTTCTTCACCTCAAGATCATTCCGGTCAGCGATTTCGCGGGCGACGGCTAAATCGAATCGTGCCTGGGCTTCGTAGGTATCGACGATGGTCGAGGTGCCGACTTCGAAATTGCGCTTGGCTTGCGCGAGAGACTCTTCGACGGCTTTCTTTTGCGCACCCGACTGCGCAACGTTGTCTTGCGCCAAGAGGACGTCAAAGTACGCTTGCGCGGCGCGCGAAACGATACTCTGCTTGGCATCAGCAAACACGGCTTCCGCTTGCTTTACTTGGAGGTCTGCTTGGTCGACAGCCAGCCAACTCTGCATCCGAAACAGCGGCTGTGTCAGCGTGAGCGAGTAGGCTTTTGAGGTGTAGTTGGACGAACTATCGCGTCCGCCAAGCGTGGAATCTGAATTGATGCGGTTGGCGTTTCCGGTGAGCGTGAGCGACGGCAGGATGGTTGCGCGCGCAATCGGCTTTCCCTCCTTGGCGGCTTCGTAGGCGGCACGCGCGGATGCGAAAACGGGATCTTGCGAAACCGCGTCTCGGTAGATTTGCATGAGGTCGGCAGCAGAGGCGCCAAACGCGCTAGCAGCAAAGAGACCTGCAATGGCGGTGCGAAGGAGGGCGTTTTTCATGTTTGAAGGACGTGACGTCCGGTTGGAGTGCGGTGGATTCAATAAAGGGGCACGCTAGGGTCGACGTCTTTGGACCACGCGTCAATGCCACCCATCAGATTATGCAAATTGTCAAAGCCTTGACGCTGCAGGTATGCGACGACCTGCAGACTTCTCACCCCGTGATGACAAATTACGACCGTAGGATGCGTCGGATCGATCTCTTGGATGCGGGATGGGATTTCGCCCATCGGCAAATGAGTCGAGCCGACAATGTGCGCGAGTTGCCATTCCCAAGGCTCTCTGACGTCGATGACGATGGGGCGCTGATGGGGATCGGCGCGCAGCATCTCATCCAATTGGGTGGCAGTAAGTTGTCGCATCCTAGTTGTTTGGTCTGCCTAGAAGGTGAATCGAGAAGGCTGTTGGCAGTTGATCAGCGCCGGGACCACAGTTTCAAAGAGTTCGGTTGCGACTGTGCCGCCGGCAGCTGATTTAGCGATGAGTGTCGCGTGCATGGCTGGGGCATCACCAACGACTGCAAGCATGCGACCACCGGGGGTGAGGAACTCAAGGAATGCCTCTGGCAAAACCGGTACCGACCCGGTCAACACAATGACTTCGAAATTTTGGTCCGGCAAGACGAAGGCGGCTGGCGATTTGGCAGCATCGCCTACCAACAAATCAACATTCGTGATCGACGCGTTGGAGAGTCTTGCCGCAGCGGCTTTCGAGAGTTCATTGTGAATTTCGACGGAGGTAACTTGACACCCGCGTTTGGCGAGCAACGCGGTTAGGTAGCCAGATCCGGTTCCGATTTCAAAGACGCGCTCGTGCGACTTGATCTCGAGTTCCTGGATGAATCGAGCCTCCAACTTGGGCGTCATCATGGTCTGGCCACAGCCGATCGGAATTTCCATATCGACGAAGGCGAGGCTGCGGTATTCGGCGGGGACAAAGTCCTCGCGCTTGACGGCAAACAAAAGGTCGAGCACGGCAGGATCGAGCACATCCCAAGTGCGGATTTGCTGCTCAACCATATTGAATCGTGCGCGTTCGAAGTCCATGGTGGGTTCTTATTCGGGCGTGGCTAGGAAGGTAAGTGAGGCGCTTGTTGTGTTCGATGTGTTCGGCTAGTTGCGCTTCGTACTCGCCTCGGGATTTTAGCAACTGCGTGCGCTTATGCGGTGACAAGGCGTCGACGGGGCTGGGCCTATGCGCTGGTCTTGTCTTGGTTTGGGTCGAGCTTCAGCGCGTGAATCAACATGTCCGTGTGGAGCGCGAGGTACTCCTTAGGCTCAATTTGCTCGCATCCGCAGAGGTCAAACGAGTGACGCCACAGCATCAGCATCACAACTGGCGCGGCGCTCAATCGCGGTAGATATTCGGTGGGGACGTTTCGAAACTCACCCCTCTCGATGCCGCGCTTGACAACGTAGTCGAACAGACCCATTCCTCGGGTAATGACGTTCTCGTGGTAATACTGCGCGAGCGCTGGGAAATTGCCCGCCTCGGAGAGCATCAGTTTGGTGATGCCGCCGAGCGTTGTCGCGCCGATCTGCTCCCACCAAGTGCTGATCAGATCGCGCAGTAGATCGGCCGAGCTGCCCTCGTACTCGCACATACGTGCTTCGTACTCGGCGATACGGGATACAATCCCCTCGCTGATCACTGTCTTGAAAAGCTCTTCTTTGGAATCGAAGTACAGGTAAAGCGTCCCCTTGGACACGCCAGCACGGCGCGCGACATCGTCTAGGCGCGTGGCAGAAAACCCCTTTTCGATGAAGAGTTCGAGCGCGGCGGCGGCAAGCTCTCCTGGGCGCGCGTCTTTGCGGCGCTCCCAACGCGGCTCCAGCACCTTGGCCGACGAGAGCGTCGTCGGGTGTGGGTCGGAAATCACGACGTGCGACTGGGACTTAGCAGGTGTGGTGGTTGGCGACATGCGATCATCAGTGGGGCGAAAATAGACGGCAAGTGCGCCGCGGCGCGCCCAACGTCCTCGTCAGCACTCGCGAGGCCAAATGTAAACGCCGAATCCGGCAGTGGCATTGGCCCGAGAAAATTACTGACTTATCAGTCATTAAGATACGCTTGCCCCTCGCGCACGTCAAGTATTTCTGCAACATTTCCATTGGCGCTCATTCGGTACAAAGCTACCCCCACCAAACTCTTAAGCCAAGCAGAGCGGGCATCTATCCGAGAAGGCCGGTTTTCTTTAGACTTGCTAACCGCCTTTGAGAGCGGATTTGGGACATATCATGACGACCACAACCCACCGCGGCGAGCAGCCTGCTTCCGCACCGCTCCAGGCAAGCGCAGCCATTCGCTGGGCGCTTGATTCGCTCACCAATAACCGCGTCTGGCAGCAGGACGACTATTGGATCAATGAGCGCGCTAAGCATCGTCGTTATTCTTTCCGCATGCTGCGCTACTGGTACATGGAGCGCCTGTTGCGCGAGACGCGCGAGCAACTGGGTCGCCCGTTGCGCGTACTCGAAATTGGCGTCGACCGCGGTCAAATGAAGGCGTTTGTCGATGGCGCGCCCTCTGACGCAAACGCAGGTTCGTTATACAGCTCTTGGGATGCAGCAGACGTTAAGCCGCAAACCGAGGCCTTAACCCGAGCGGGTTACGGGAACTGCTTGGCGCTGAACCTCGATGATGGCGATTCACTCGCCGAGTTCGTTTCGCGTACGCGCGCGCAATACGATGTCATCGTGCTTTTGCACGTGCTCGAGCACCTTACTCAGCCTGAGCGCGCGGTCACCTTTCTTTCTGGCTCGCTCGCTGGCAACGGACGCATGCTCGGTGGCTTCCCGGTGCTTCCATCTGGCATCGCGCGTATCCGTGAGCGACAAATCCGCAAGACCGCCCAGCCGTTCGGACACGTCAGCGCGTTTTCACCACGCCGTGTTCGCAAAATGGCCGAGCGCGCGGGGATGCTGACGGACTACGCCGCCGGCGCGTTTGCCGTGCGCGCGTCCGGCTCCCCTCTCGAGAACAGCGAGTGGTGGTTACGCGCCAACGTTGCGTTCGGCGCGTTGTTTCCCGGCTGGCCAGGGGAGATCTACTTTCAGCTTCGCAAACCGGCACGCCCTGCTGGCGCCCCCGTTTTCAAAGACGAAGTCGCCGCAAAATACGCGGCCGCCGACTAGTCGCTTCGGCACGCACGCGCTTCGCGGCAAGCCGCCGCGCACTAGCGCATAATCTTTCTCGTAACGCAGGGGTTCCGTGTATGCAATGGCATCGCACGGATGAGACACACCCTTTGAACCTGATGCAGCTCACACTGCCGTAGGGAGCGTGAATCACCCTCGCTAGTCCGCTTTGGTGTTTCATCGCTCCACCCTCTGGAGATTCATGATGAACGCCGCTGTTGCCAACCTAGCTAATCCCAAATTCCTCGAAGCCACCGCGACTGTCGACGAAGCCGCTGTTAAGCCGCTGCCGAACTCACGCAAGGTGTACGTCCAAGGCTCTCGCCAAGACATTCGTGTGCCGATGCGCGAGATCTCGCAATCCGATACGCCAACAGCGTTTGGTGGCGAAAAGAATCCTCCTGTGTTTGTGTACGACACCTCCGGCCCGTACACCGACCCCAACGTCAAGATCGACATTCGTTCGGGCCTCGCGCCATTGCGCGAGCAATGGATCGCCGAGCGCAATGACACCGTACTGCTCGATGGCCCGTCGTCAAAGTACGGCATCGAGCGACTCAACGACAAGAAGCTCGACGAGCTACGCTTTAACCTCAAGCGCAAACCGCGCGTCGCCAAACCCGGCGCCAATGTCTCGCAAATGCACTACGCCAAGCGCGGCATCATCACGCCCGAGATGGAGTACATCGCCATCCGCGAGAACGTCAATCGTGAGTGGATGTTGCAACAGCACCCGGAATTGATCACGCGCCAACACAAGGGCGAATCGTTCGGCGCCAACATTCAAACGCACATCACGCCTGAATTCGTGCGCGATGAAGTGGCGCGCGGTCGCGCCATCATCCCCGCGAACATCAACCACCCAGAGACTGAGCCGATGATCATCGGTCGCAATTTCTTGGTGAAGATCAACGCCAACATCGGCAACTCGGCAGTGTCGTCCTCAATCTCTGAAGAGGTTGAAAAGATGACTTGGGCAACGCGTTGGGGTGGCGACACCGTCATGGATTTGTCGACGGGCAAAAACATCCACGAAACACGCGAGTGGATCATCCGCAACTCACCAGTGCCTATCGGAACTGTGCCGATTTATCAGGCGCTCGAGAAAGTTGATGGCAAGGCCGAAGAACTGACTTGGGAAATCTATCGCGACACCCTGATTGAACAAGCGGAGCAAGGTGTCGATTACTTCACCATTCACGCGGGTGTGTTGCTGCGCTACATCCCCATGACGGCCAAGCGCATGACGGGCATCGTTTCGCGCGGCGGCTCGATCATGGCGAAGTGGTGTTTGGCGCACCACAAAGAGAGTTTCCTCTACACGCACTTCGAGGAAATCTGCGAAATCATGAAAGCGTATGACGTCAGCTTCAGCCTCGGTGATGGCTTGCGTCCTGGCTCTGGATATGACGCCAACGACGAAGCGCAACTCGGCGAATTGAAGACGCTCGGTGAGCTCACGCAAGTGGCGTGGAAGCACGATGTGCAAGTCATGATCGAGGGCCCCGGCCACGTGCCGATGCATCTCATCAAAGAGAACATGGACCTGCAGCTGAAGTACTGCCACGAGGCGCCGTTCTACACGCTCGGCCCTCTCACGACCGACATCGCACCAGGCTACGACCACATCACCTCAGCGATTGGCGCCGCGATGATCGGCTGGTACGGTACGGCGATGCTTTGCTACGTGACACCGAAAGAACACCTCGGTTTGCCAAACAAACAGGACGTGAAAGACGGCATCATGGCCTACAAAGTTGCCGCGCATGCTGCCGACTTGGCGAAAGGCCACCCGGGCGCGCAAATGCGCGATAACGCGCTTTCAAAAGCCCGCTTTGAATTCCGTTGGGAAGACCAGTTCAACCTCGGCCTCGACCCTGACAAAGCCAAAGAATTCCACGACGAAACCTTGCCGCAAGAGGGAGCCAAGCTCGCGCACTTCTGCTCGATGTGCGGCCCTCACTTCTGCTCGATGAAGATCACGCAGGATGTGCGCGACTTCGCCAAGGCCCAAGGCGTCTCGGAAGACGAGGCGCTAAAGAAGGGGATGGAAGTGAAGGCGGTGGAGTTTGTGAAGCGGGGTAGTGAGGTTTATCAGAAGGTCTAGACAGCCGCGAAGATTAGGTAACTGTGGGAACGCAATCATTTAGCAAGAGCGAAATTGATCGACTCGGTGACCGACTACGTGCCGGTGAAACTGAGCCAGATTTGCGCATGTTGGATGAGTATCGCCAGAGCTTTGCAAACGCCTATGCAAATGTCACGGAGACAACCCGGAAGCTTTCACAGCTTGAGGTAACAGGACGTCCGGCCAAATCCACAACTGCGATTGTTGAAAAGCTGCGCCGCGAGTCGATACGGCTAAGTCAGATGCAAGACATCGCGGGGTGCCGGGTGCTCGTCAAGGACCTAAAGAGCCAAAATGCGCTGGTTAAGCATCTTGAGGCTGCTTTTGTGGACGTCGTCATCGTGGATCGGCGTGCACAGCCCAGCCATGGATACAGAGCGGTCCATCTTGTGGTGACGTCTGAACTCCGCACCGTCGAGATTCAAGTCCGCACCACCTTGCAACATTTTTGGGCGCTTCTTTCAGAGAAGGTCGCCGACAAGTTGGGGAACGCAATCAAGTATGGGCGAGGTGACCCGGCGGTACAGCAGCAGCTTGAAGGCTTATCTGCTAGCGTGGCTAATGGAGAGCTACTAAGGCATGCGCTGATGCAGAACCCGGAGACAAGTGGAATAATCGATTTGAATGACGCGCACATTAAGAGCATGGGAAAACACCTACTGATTGCGCTAGGAGTTGAAAATGATTTTCTTGATTGAGTA
>JAJTHU010000049.1 GCA_021300055.1 Nitrosomonadaceae bacterium
CAAAGAACTCGGCTGGATTCTCGCTCGCATACGGGTCAATCGGTAGTGCGTCTAACGCAGCGCCACCTTTGGCGTGCGACCTTGCGTCGGCCGCATCTACCCGCTGACAAAAGTCTAGGTACGCTTTCTGGAACTCTTGTTGCCACTCGCGTGACGACATGCCTTTGTGCAAAACCGGGAACCCATTAGCGTCGCCGTTCAGCATGTCTAACTTATGCGCAAATTCGTGAATAACGACGTTGAAACCATCAATCGCTTCATCGGTTCCCGTGCGCGCAACGTCCTCGTATGACAGGATCACTGGGCCGCCCAGCCAAGCTTCGCCCGCTAGCGGATCGCGCGTCGTATGGACGATGCCAATCTCATCGACCACCTCACGCTCAGGGACGAATTGCGCCGGATAGACAATCACGTCAGACCAGCCGTCGTAAGCGTCTAATCCCAACTCGAGAACTAGGATGCACGCTTGCGCTGCAATTTCGACGCGCATGCGCGGCGTGAGTGAAAGGTCGCCGACCGCAATAAGTTGCTTGCGCCCCAGAAAATCAGACGCGATTAAACGTAAGCGGCGGTTCTCCTCGGCACTAAGCCCCCGCATGAAGCCGTAGCGCTGAGTCGCTTGTTGCCAGAGGTGCTCATTGATTAGTTCTACTGGCCTTTGTCGCCGCGTTAGGAGTTGCTTCAGAAACCGCATCATGACGCTTGGGTTTTGTCGTTTTTCGGATTTGGCGGCCCGGTGCGATATGCGACGACTAGCTCGGCAAGTCGCTCGACAGATAGTGGTGCGGAACCTTCGGCTTTGTTGTTGATGGTTACGAAGCTTGGCTTGCCGGCCGACGCTGCGGCAACGATTGCTGAAGCGATAGCCTCGCGGCTGGGGATGTCCTCATCCACGATTTTGTCGAAAGGGTAGTAGCGGCTTTTCGCGTCCTCGTAACGGAATCCGGCGTGCAGTGACCAGCGACAAACCAACGCTGTGTCGTTGTGGTGCGTGCGCATCATGGCAATTTGTTCGGCTGGCGACGGCATCCGCGCATGGCTCGCGATACAAAACATCGCGTTGGTCGCGCTGAGGCACTTGAAAAAACGATCTGTAAGCAACTCCGGGTCGCGAACCTCGACGGCGTAATGAATCCCAAGTGGAAGGACATTTAGAAAACGGTAGAGGCGATTGATAAACGGGTCAGGGTTACTCGTGTGCCGTTTACCTTGCGGCGGAAACTGAAAAACCAAGGGGCCACTTTTAGTGAGCAAGCCATTGGTGCAAGGCGCAATGAACTCATTCACTGCGTACTCAGCATCAAGATAAAACGGGCTGTCGCTGAATTTGCCATCGTCGTCACGCAGGTAGCTCGATGTGATGGCCATTGGTGCTTTAGTGACGAAACGGAAATGCTCCGGTACTTGAGCAGCATAGTCAGCAAAGTCCTTCTCGGACAGGGGCGCATAAAACGTCCGGTCAATACTTACTGTACGCAGCAGCGGATGCTGCGCGTAGGCGCCCAGGCCATGGCGTGCAAGTTTGGACTCTGTGTACACGCCGTCATAGACGAGACCCGCCCAACCGGGGAAAGACCAAGACGATGTACCAAGGTACACCTGCGGCGGTAACGCGTCTGCAATGCGCGCCGCATTCGCGCTGGGTGTTGCAGCCGCGACCCGCCCCGATCGCCCGCCCTTTTCGGGCGTTTTGTTGCTCGCAGGCGCCGAGACCGGAAAACCGAACAGATCAGTGTCGCCGTTTGACGGAGGAGCTGTCATCACCATAATTGTCGAAACCGCTAAGATGACGATTATTGCAAACTCACGCTCAACACTCGATGATCATTTCTTCTGTGCGCCGCCCCGCCTCGCTCTGCCCTGACTCATGTTGGCGCTGGTTGTTGGTGGTATTGAGTTTTCTGGCCGCATTCGCACCGCCGTCGTCAGCGCACCCACATCATCGTCTGGTGACGTCTACCGAATCCGGTGTCATTCTCCGCGGCACGGTGGTGACGATGAATACCTCGGGTGATGTCATCACCGATGGATTCGTTTGGGTCAAGTCGGGCGTCATCGTCGGCGTCGCGAACAGCTTGGAGGGGCTCGAGGCGCTGCGTGCTGTACGTAGCGACACGACCATTAGTGCCGATGATCTGCGCAACACGCCGCAGATCGATACGCAAGGGCTGATTTACCCAGGATTGATTGATTTGCATAATCATCCCGAGTACGCGATCTACCCGCTTTTGCCGATCCGACGGGCATACAAAGACAGATACGAATGGCGCTTCTACGATGATGATTACGCCAAGCGCATCACGCACCTCAACACCTTGCTCACACAGCCCGCTTACTTCGGGCTGGCAGCTGAAGTAGGGCGGTATGGTGAGTACATGGCCGTCGCCGGGGGTACCACGACGCTGCAGGGTGCTCGCGTCTCTCAAGCCTATGCGAAGCAAGAGTGCCTCGCGCGCAATATCGAGACTTCTCCGGTGACAGCGCGCCCAGGATTTACCCGTGTCGATATTGGGCGTGATCTTGAAGAGTGGCGGCGCATCGCGGACGAACGCTCACGTGGGACGCTGGTTGTCCACCTCGCGGAAGGCGTCGGGCCCCGTATGGCCGCCGAGTTTGAGGCGATTAAGCGTAGCGGGTTGCTCGGCCCAGAACTCGTGGTCGTACACGGGATCGCATTGACGCCCGCCCAATTTCAGGAAATGGCGAAGGTTGGCGCAAAGCTCGTCTGGTCGCCGCTTTCCAACTTCTTGCTGTACGGACAAACCGCAGACATTCGCGCCGCCCACGCCGCTGGGGTGGCGATTTCGTTGGCGCCGGACTGGGCGCCATCGGGCTCGAAGTCCAGTCTGGGTGAGCTGAAGGTCGCCGACCTTGTGAATCTTCACGCCTTAGGAAACTTGTTTTCGGATCGTGACTTGGTCGCGATGGTGACCTCGCGCCCGGCTGCGGCTCTCGGCTGGCAAGATCGGCTCGGACAGGTTGCGACCGGTTACCTCGCTGACTTGATTGTGGTCGAGCGCGTCGCCGAGGATCCCTATCGCAACCTCATCTCGGCGCAACCGAGGCACTTGCGTTTGACTATGGTACGTGGCGAGGCGGTCTTCGGGGAGGCCGAGTTGATGTCGAAACTGCGCGCGCAGGAAGAGCTCGAGGGCATCCCCTTGGCGGCTAGCGCCAAACCGTCCGTAGCGGGGAAGTCAGCGTCCAGTGCACGTCGGCACGTATTGGCGCCCAACTGTGCGGGTTCCGAATTGCCGAGTATGCGATTCGCAGACGTGGCGCAACGCCTTCAGCGGGGACTCGATCTGGATGCCGCCCTGCTGGCCAAGAGCATCTCCCAAGAGCAATTTGTACGCGACATGTCGATTTGCAGCGTTGCGGGTGCCGTGCCGAGCGCCGAAAGCGTTCGCAAATTGCTGCGTTGCCGATTTGGACTGCCGTTTGAGCGCACCATGCTCAACCCGCTGACCGTCGAAGGTGATGCGACATATTGGCGACGGCTGACCGCCAATCCAAACCTGCCCAGCTATCTGAAGCCGCTCCCGAGGTACGCAGGTGCGACCGTCAAGGCGCCAAGCGCTCGATGACCCATCCCGAAGAGGTTGCACGGTATTGAATGCGATCGTGTAACCGAGACGGGCGTCCCTGCCAAAATTCCAATCGATCCGGCGCCAGCCGATAGCCGCCCCAATGCGGCGGGCGCACTGGAGCGTCACCGTATTGCTTGCCGAACTCCTCTACTCGACGCTCCAGTTCTTCGCGCGATGCGAGTACGCGGCTTTGGGGCGACGCCCATGCACCGATGCGGCTGCCCAGCGGCCTGACGCTGTAGTACGCATCTGATTCACTTGGTTCGACCTTGCTTACACGGCCCTCCAACCTAATCTGACGCTCAAGCTCGGGCCAGAAAAACAGCAACGCAGCAAACGGGTTTTGTGCGAGCTCTCCTCCCTTGCGGCTTTGGTAGTTGGTGTAAAAGGTGAAGCCGCGATCGTCAAAATCTTTGATGAGTACCACGCGCGCTGCGGGTCGACCATCACCGCTGACCGTCGCGAGAGTCATGGCATTAGGCTCGGCAACTTCAGCCTGCATCGCTTCGCCGAACCAGCGTTCAAACTGCTTGAACGGTGAAGCGTCTACATCTGATTCGCTAAGAGATGCGCGTTTGTAGTCGGTGCGGAGGTCTGCCAGCTTCATGTCGAGTACTCTTGGTTAAACGCTTTGCGCGCCATTCTTCCGATTCCGGAGTGTGGCTCTCGCGCCGCCAATTCTGCCAGCGAAACCCACCGAAACCCTAGTGCTTCATCGGACAGCGCCACGTCACTTCTGGTGGCGCGCGTCAGGAAGCGGAGGTCGTAATGAATGTGGGCGGGTTCGTGTACGCCGGCCTTGTCTCGCGCCGGAATAGGGTGGGCGTCGACGTCAAAGAGCACGGGCAGGGTAACACTGTGCGAATCCATGCCGGTCTCTTCGTGCAGTTCGCGCAGCGCAGCGGCGGCAATGCTCGCGTCCGATGCATCGATGTGGCCGCCGGGTTGTAGCCATTTATCGAGAGCCGCATGATGCAGCAACAGGGCCGATTGGGCTGCATGGTCGAGTACAAAAATCGATGCAGTGAGGTGGCCGGCTTGCTGCCCGCGCGACCAAAAGCTATCTGTGTTGTGCCGCACAAAACTCAGAGTGCTTTCGATGTGCTGCGCCTCAAAAGTGTCGGCGGGCGCGACACTTGAGAGCATTTCGAGGATTTCGTGGGGTGGCTGCAACATGTCGTTTGAGGTAGATTTCTATAGCGAAAATGAGGGAATCGTCGCGTTGCCGTGTCTTGAAAACGATGCGTGTTTTGTCGGCGAATTTGGCGTTTTCCCTATGAGGAATGATACTCCGCGACCTCGTTTCAGAACGACGCGCAACATGCCGAAGTGACGCGATTTAGCGATTTCCCCTATGAAAAGCACGTTGCACGGACGCAAAAAAACTCACTCAGCTATTGCACACAGAGGAAAAGAATGCGTTATATTCCGCTCGTGGTCGCTGCATGCAGTGTTTTTCCCTATGAAAAACCACTACTCGTCATAGTGCATCTGCTACCAGCAACCGCTTTTTTATCGGACAACGTTGCACTACTGAACTAACCACTGGAGAAGCTACATGGCCGCAAAGAAACCAGCCGCAAAAAAAGCAGCAAAGAAGCCAGCAGCAAAGAAACCCGCAGCAAAGAAACCCGCAGCAAAGAAGCCAGCTGCTAAGAAGCCAGCAGCCAAGAAGCCAGCTGCTAAGAAGCCAGCAGCCAAGAAGCCAGCAGCAAAAAAAGCCGCTAAGAAGCCAGCTGCCAAGCGCAAGCCAAATGCTGCATTCATGAAGCCTATGACGCCGTCTGGCGTGCTCGCCGCAGTTGTCGGCGCAGCCGCAATGCCGCGTACCGAAGTCACCAAGAAGCTCTGGGACTACATCAAGAAGAACAAACTTCAAGATGCGGTCAACAAGCGCATGATCAACGCCGATGAAAAACTGAAGGCAGTCTTCGGTGGCAAGAAGGTTGTTTCGATGTTCGAAATGACCAAGCTTGTCGCAGGACACCTGAAGTAATCGACCGTCTCGACGGTTTCGCGTAAAAGCCGATGTGCGCGAGCGCATCGGCTTTTTTCATTGGTGTTAGCGCTGCAGCCGCCACCTCCCACCTTACCGGCACAACTCCGAGTGCCTCCTCACCCCTGAGAACCACAAATGCCTGATAACCGCACTGTCCGGCTGATCGCTCGGCCGATCGGCGAACCCAAAGCTGCCGACTTCAAGATCGCGACCGAACCACTGCCTCCCCTCAACGATGGGCAAGTGCTGATTCGAAACTCTTATCTTTCACTGGATCCCGCGATGCGCGGGTGGATGAACGAAGGCAAGTCCTACATCGAACCCGTGCGGTTGGGCGACGTGATGCGTGCCGGTGGTGTTGGGGAGGTTGTTGAATCCCGCAACCCAAAGTTTCAAGTCGGGGATTTTGTGTCGGGAATGGCCGGCGTACAAACCTACTGTGTCAGCGACGGACCTGGGTGGACTAAGGTCGATCCAAACCTTGCGCCGCTGACGACTTATCTCAACGTGCTCGGCATGCCCGGCATGACCGCCTACTTCGGCCTACTCGAGGTTGGTCAGCCCAAGGCAGGCGAGACGGTCGTCGTTTCTGGAGCGGTCGGTGCCGTTGGCGCGACGGTGGGGCAAATCGCCAAGATCATGGGGTGTCGAGTGGTCGGCATCGCCGGTGGCGCCGAGAAGTGCCGGATTGCCGTGGAAGAGCTTGGCTTTGACGCGTGCATCGATTACAAGAACGAAGACGTGCGCGTGGGCCTGAAGCGCGATTGCCCCGATGGCATCGATGTTTACATCGATAACGTCGGTGGCGAGATTCTGGACATCGTGCTTACTCGCATCCGCATGAAAGCGCGCATCGTGATTTGCGGCGCCATTTCGCAGTACAACAATACTGCGCCCATCAAAGGGCCGTCCAACTATCTCTCGCTGCTGGTCAACCGAGCGCGCATGGAGGGTATCGTTGTTTTTGACTGGGCGCCGCGCTACAAGGAAGCCGCGATCGCCATGGGCGCTTGGTTGCGCGAGGGCAGGCTCAAGTCAAAGGAGCACGTTGAAGAGGGGATCGATCGTTTTCCCGAAGTACTGATGAAACTCTTTCGCGGCGAGAACTTCGGCAAGCTCGTGCTCAAGGTCGGCTAGCCGCGCCGTAGGCACAGCCCACCCAGTTGCTACGAAGCTTTTTTGCGACCGAGCAGCGCACCGACAGAGCGCGGCTGCGCCTTGCCGGGGGGCAGCTGCTTGTCGGCAAAAAGGCTTTCCACCACCGTTGGCGTGCTTGCAGCCGTCGGTGAGGGCTCGTAAGGCTTCGAAAAGTCAAAGTGGGGGTATGGGCTTGTTGAGGCCGGTGGCGGGGCGCTCGCCGTCGCTGGCACGTCGCGTTCGCGTCGCGTTGAGCCGCTGGCCTTGGCCTCGCGTACCATCCGTTGCGCATTGCGTTCGCGGCGTTCTTCCTCCGTCAACGCCAGTACGGCGCGATCGCGGCTGGGGCGCTCGCGGTTTTCGGTGCTCGCTGGGCGTGCGCCATCCAGAAGTGGCAAGGGCAGCCGATCGATCGGACGCTTCAGCAATTTCTCGATCGCCTGAAGGTAGTCACGCTCGTCTGGGCTCACCAGCGAGATTGCTTCCCCCAAAGAGCCTGCACGACCGGTGCGCCCGATGCGGTGGACGTAATCTTCCGGGGTGTTGGGAATCTCGTAGTTAATGACGAACGGCAGCTGATCGATGTCGATGCCGCGCGCGGCGACATCGGTGGCGACGAGCAACTTGACTTCGCCGCGCTTAAATTGGTCGAGCGCCTCAGTCCGCTCTGACTGGCTGCGGTCTCCATGGATCGCGGTGGCTGACAGGCCATCACGCACCAGCTGGCGTGCCAGTTTTTCGGCATCGCGCTTCATGCGCGTGAATACCAGGGCTTGTTGGATATCCCGCGAGCGCACGATGTGCCGTAGCAGCGCATGCTTGTGTAGCTGATCGACCTCATAGACCTGATGCGTCACCAACTCGGTCGGCGCGTTGCGGCGCGCGACTTCGATCATGGTCGGGTTACGCATGAAGCCCTGCGCGAGTTTCTTGATGTCGTCCGAAAACGTCGCAGAGAACAGCAGGTTTTGCCGCATTGGCGGCAGGGCCGCAAGGATGCGTGTGATCGCCGGCATGAAGCCCATGTCCAGCATGCGGTCGGCTTCATCGAGAACCAGAATCTGCACTTGCCCTAGGCTGATCGAGCGCTGCTCCAAGTGATCGATCAACCGTCCGGGGGTCGCCACCACGATCTCAACGCCGGTTTGCATCGTCTTGATCTGCGGTTTGATGTCCACGCCGCCGTAGAGCAGAGCTGTGCGCAGCGGGATGTATTTGCCGTAGGTGCGAACCGATTCCTCGACTTGCGCGGCCAACTCGCGAGTGGGCGTCAGCACAAGCGCGCGCACGGGATGCTTCGCCGGAGAGGGGCTCGATGTCGCTAGAGGCGCAAGCAGATGCAGCAGCGGGAGCGTGAAGCTGGCCGTCTTACCAGTGCCGGTTTGGGCGCACCCCATGATGTCGAGGCGCTTCAAGATGGGCGGTATCGCTTGTGCCTGGATTGGCGTTGGTTCGGTGTAACCCTGTTCGGTTACGGCGCGAAGAAGAGGGGGGGCAAGGCCTAGTTCGGCAAACGACATCAATCTCTAACCATAAAGTGCCCGAGGGCAGTAGGGCGCTATTTTACTCTGAGGCGCCCGAGCCCCCTTGTCTTCCCGTTTGCTTGCCCTCCACGTGCCTAAGCCTGAGCCGTGTTCGCCGGAATACGTGGGTCAATCGTAAGCCGCCAGAGCGGCGGCACAAGAGCCAACAAGATCATAGCGCCATAACCCCCTGGTAGCTGTGGCGCTGCACTTTGCTGGCGTAATGCCCAGTAGGGTCGCGCCGCGTGCGCGTGATGGTCAGAGTGGCGCTGCAACTGAAATAGATACGCGTTGCTCAAGAAATACGCCGAGTTCCACGAGTGCATGATGCTCACGGGCTCAATCGCACCGTCCTGCTCAGTTTGGCGCTGAAGCCCGTAATGCTCGATGTAGTTGATTGCTTCGAGGTGCAACACGGCGATGAGCGCTTGGCCAATGAAGAAAAGGAGCCCCATGGTTCCCGCTATTGCAAATGAAATACCCGCGAAGCCAAGCGTGAGCCCGCTCCAGATCAGCAATTCGTTGCGCCATGTCCATGCACTCATACCACGCCGCGCGAATCTGGCGGCCTGGATGCGGAAGGCATTGCGCACGTTATGGAAAATGGCGCGCGGCACGAAGGTGTAGAGACTCTCACCCCTCGCCGCGGAAGACGCGTCGCGCGCGGTAGCAACCCAGGTGTGGTGCCCTAGTACGTGCTCGACCTTAAACGTGCCATAACCGACGCTAGCCAGTAGCACGCCGCCACCCAATTGCTCAAGACGAGACGGCTTGTGAATGAGTTCGTGCGCGACGTTGATGGCGAGGATGCCCGACACCGAGCCCATCGAGAACAGCCAGCCAATCTGACCGAGCCACGAGAACGGCATCTCAACGAAGATCAGCGTGGCCCAAACCAGCACCGACAATTGCAGCGGTACGCACAGGAGCGGAAGGGCCCGATACCACCAGCGCTCAATCGTGGTCGTTGGTTGTATATCGGTGACATCGCGGCCGATGAAGTAGTCTGCAACTGTCCACACGAAGAAAACAGTGAGCGGTGTAAACCACGCGTAAAGGTCAACGGAGCCCACTGCGTTCGCGCCAAGTGCGACTTGCGTCTGTGCCAATTCGATGGCACGCCACATGGTAACCGGCACCAGTAACGGCAAGGTGGAACTGAGCAGGCGCACATAGCGCATGATGCGTGGCGTCGGGGCGATCAGTTGCAGCAGCATAGTTGAGTCCTCTCAGCGCACGCCGATGCCGCGGATTGCTTGCGGCGTAAAGTCGCTCGCGGTGAGTTTGAGTGGCATGAAGAACACGCGCTCTTGGTTGCGCAAACCCATCGCGATGTAACGCCCGTTCTGCAGGTCGTGATGCACCTCCACGGTGGGGAAGAACAATCCCATGTCGTAGAGGTTGAACGAATGTTGCTCGGCGACGCGCCAGAGCTGACCACGAGCGTCGTATTTATCCAATGCGACAATCATCCAGCTATCTTCGTCGATGTAGAACACCCGTTTTGCGTAGATGTGACTTGTGCCGGGCTTGAGGGTTGCTTCAACGTGCCAAACACGGTGCAACTCGTAGCGCAGATGCTCAGGGTTGAGGTGACCGGCTTTGGCGATATCGCTGTATTTGAGTTGCGGGGACGACAACCGATAGCTGTTGTATGGAATGTAGATTTCTTTCCTACCGATCAATTTCCAATCGTATCGGTCAGGCGCGCCGTTGAACATGAACTGGTCGTCGACGGTGCGTTGACCGTCGCCGCCGACGATGGGATTGTCGTAAGCGACGGTGGGTGCCAAGCGCACGCGGCGTTGTCCGGGGTTATAGATCCACGCCGAGCGCGGATTCTTGTTTTGGTCAACGTTTTCGTGAACCAGCAGCACCTCGCCAGCTAGACGCGGTGGAGCCGTGACGATCTGTAGGTAATTGGCACGGCGATTGGCGATGATGTCCTCGTTCGCCATCGTCAAGTTTCCATAGTGGAACTGCGCCTGATACTCAAAACTTGTTGCCGTGTATTCACCGGCCCGGGTGGGCGCGATATGCACAAAGTGCATCTCAAACGCATCTCCCCAGTAGCGTAGCAGGTGATTCCAGATTGCCTCGAGCCCATTTTTTGGCTGCGGAAAGGGGATGCCACCGCTGCATCCGCTGACGCCATTGCCATCTGCGGCCAATGCGGCACGCGCCGCGCAGGCGCGGGTCTGCTCATAGTGTTTTTGCGGATACGCGGCCGTGCGACGCGCCGGGTAAACGTTCATGCGCCAAGTTGGGTAGGCCTTGAGTAGCGCGAGTTGGCCGGGCGTCAACGCATCCTTATAGCTCTCCGCGTTTGCAGCAGTGATGCTGAAGAGCGGTTTATCCGCTGCAAAGGGGTCGGCGTAGTGCCCGCCGGTGACGTGGGTGATGCCGTCGGGGATGCGCGTGATCCCGCCATCCCATGCGGGAATCGTGCCTGCCGCATTTCCCGCGCGCTCGGCGCCCATCGGCGTCAGGCGGCTCGTTGGGCTCGCACCGAGTTGCTGAAGGTCGCTGGCGGCGAGTTGCGCCACCGCCGTACCCATGCAAAACAACCCCGCAGCACCCAACATACAAGGCAACAACACGAATCGACGCAATCTCGTCATAGCAGCCACAACACCTCCTCAAGTGATTGTCAGCCTCGTACGCGTAACCGACCCACACCAGATGAGACACTGCGCGCCAAGACCGATCGGTAATGTGTCGGTGCGGTCAAAAACAGGTTAGCACGCGGCAGAAAGCCTCGCTAGCGCGTGGCGGTGGGCGGTGTCTGCGTCAGATGGCGCCCCAAGAGGGCAAGCACGATCAGGTCTAGCGCGCAGTAGAAGGCTCCCGCGGAAAATGGTGGATTGGCTGCGCTCACGCCAAGCCACGGCGTCTGCGCAGTCCACACCCAATTGCCCAGCGCCGTTCCGTAAAGCTCCATGATCAGCGCCAACACGAACATCACCGCGTACAAGGTGCGCGCCAGCCCCGCCAGTACGCAGATGACGAACAGCCCAAACAAAATCACACCGAAGCGATCGCTATCCTGCGCCCACACGTGTACCGCCCAAACGCTGGCCACGGCTGCGGTCAGCCCGACCGTCACCTGGCTGACGCGAAGATTGCGGCGCAACTCACGGGCGATGAGAATCCCTAGGGTCATCAATAGAGCGTGTCCCGGTGGCACGAATAGCGGCACGTTGTGGAATTGGTAGTCATAGACGCCCCACACCAAGGACAGAAACACTTCGCCCGCGCCGGAGATAACTGTTGCCCAGACCAACACTCGCCGCTCAATCGGGCCGCCAATGCGGAAGAGCCACGCCCAAACCGCGATCGCCCAGACGGTTGCAAGGTGTTGGCCGGTCCAGCCCCAATGAACATCCAGCCACAGACCGACTGTGATCACCACAACAATGTGCGCAGCCATCCAAGCGCGCGTTTGCGCGCTCAGGTGTGACCAGAGATTCATCATCCTTGGATACTCAAGGGCTTGCCCTTGATGAGTTCAGCCATCTCTTGCTGAAAACTCGGCGGTCCGAAGCCGTGCACCTTCTGTTCGCCGGTGTACTCGCCACGTGCATTCAGGAGTTGCTCGGTATAGATCAGCGGTCGAAACGACTCGCGCGAATAGTTTTGTAGCCACTTAAGCGACTTCGCTGGCACACGCAGGCCGACGGGAAGCGCCAGGTCCACTGGGAAGGTGCGCCACGTAATCCATTCCGGCAGCACGATCACACCCGCTTCGGACGGGCGCATCCAGTCTGGCAAATGGCTTGCGGGCTTCACCCAGCCGCACTGGAACTTGATGCATGGGTCGAATGGGCGCTCGGCATAAATGCGGCAGCCAACGACTTGCGCCGCACCCCCCGACTTGACCCTCACCGCACTCGTGGGTCTCATCGAATGCGCGGTGGAGTGAGGGCAGGGTTTCCCCGGCAGCACCGGCGTATCGAAGACGTTAATGCGCACCCAACCGTCACAACATGCGGTGCACGGTTGGCATTGCCGAGTGGTATCGCTCATTCGTGATTCAGCCGACTTACTTCAACACCTGCAGAAGGTTGTTGAAATCGTCCGTCCACACACGCCAATCCGGCTCTAGTGGGATCACGTAGGTGCCGTTGAGGATATCTCTGCGTAACAAGAACGGCTTGTTTTTGGTGACGAGCACCCAATCGCTAGTCGTGGTACCGTCTTCGTATTGATCACGCACCCAAGCAACGTGGAAGCCGCGCTTCTCGGCGATCATCTGCACGACTGGCTTGAGATCCAGAAAACGATTGGATACGTGGAAAGCGATGACGCCATCCGGCGCCATGTGCTTGGCGTAGATGTCGAGCGCTTCGAGCGTGATGAGGTGAACGGGGATTGAGTCAGACGAGAACGCGTCGATGGCGAGCACGTCGAAGTTCTGCGGTGCCTCGCGCTCCAAGTTCAGGCGTGCGTCTCCAAGTGCCATCTCAATCGTGGCATCCGTGTCCTTCAGAAACGTGAAGTCGCGACGTGCGATTTCGAGCACAGTCGGGTTGATGTCATAGAAGCGGAATACATCGCCCTTGTTGCCGTACGTCGCC
Source organism: Nitrosomonadaceae bacterium (assembly GCA_021300055.1). Taxonomy (GTDB): domain Bacteria; phylum Pseudomonadota; class Gammaproteobacteria; order Burkholderiales; family Usitatibacteraceae; genus UKL13-2. Next base: position 12,827 of record JAJTHU010000049.1, read on the forward strand.
AGCGTGCCTGCACCCAGCCCGATTAGCCCGACGCGGCGTGGTTGCCCCTGCTTTATTTGTTCTTTGGCCAGCAGGCTCAAGCCGATACCCGACTTGGTCTTGTAGTAAGTCGTTGCAGCGCGGTTATAGGGCGGATCCATGTACTGGTCGCCGTGCAAGATTGCGCCGTGGATGAGAGAGCGGCGGCGGTGCTCAACTTCAGGCGGGGCATATTCCTTGACGCGGAGCGTACCGTAGAAATTGCGCGATTTGTAGATGACGTTTTCGTTGTACTGGTCGATGGTGTAAATCGTTGCGCCAATGGTAAACACCGTCACGCTCACACCAGCCGCCAGCCCTGCCCAGCGCATCCACGGCGCGATCGCCTGTTTCAGCATGTCCCACGACAGCGCGGTCGCGAGTGCCGCCAGCACCACCAGCGCGAAGTCGAGTTCAAAGTAGCCGGGTAGCGTGAGGGGTGCCACGATTCCGACCAGTACCGCGCCGAGCGCACCACCGACGGAAATCATCAGGTAGAAATTTGTGAGGTACTTGGGGTGTGGCTTCCGCTCGACGAGTTCGCCGTGGCAAAACATGCAGGCGATGAAAAGACCCGCCGAGAAAATGCCGATTTGCCACTTGAGTTCAAAATGCAGGCTGTGATCGGCGAGCGTATACGCCATGCCGACCAAGAGCGCCGCCAGCATTGGGATGGCCAGCGTTCGCTGGTACCAGCCGGAATTCTTGTCCTTAACGTCGAATGTGAGGATGAACGTCAGCAAGTAAAGCGCAAGCGGCACCACCCAAAGCAAGGGAATGGAGGAAATGTTCTGGGTGAGGTGATTGGAAATCGCCAGCAGTAGAACTGAGCCCATTGCCGAAAGCACAATCCACAGCAACTTCTCGCGCAAGGTAGGCGGCACTGCGTCCGCATTAAAGGCCTCCGCCACGGGGGCCACTTCCTGCTGCGTACGCATTGCATACCAAGCGCTGCCCGCAATTAGGACGGCGAAGCTTCCGAAACCGATCGACCAGCCGATGGCTTGCTCGCGCGTTGCGATGTTGGGTTCGAACAAGAATGGGTAGCCCAATAACGCGATCATTGAAGCGAGATTCGAGAGCGCGAATAACCGGTAAGGACTTTGCCCCGGGAAACTACGCGCAAACCACGCCTGAATGAGCGGGCTGGTGGTGGACAGCAGAAAGTAGGGCAGACCGATGGTCGCGGTGAGCAGCAGGATGATGCGCAACCCCGGTGCCTCATCGCCGGTCGGTTTCCAGTCACTCGCCGGAATGATCGGCAGCAGGAGCAACGCGACGGCGATCAAGCTCAGGTGCACCCACTTTTGCGTCTTAGGGGTCAGCTTTCGCGTGGACCAGTCTGAATAGAAGTAACCAAGCAGTAACGCTGATTGGAAGAATACGAGGCAGGTTGTCCAGACGGCCGCTGTGCCACCAAACCAAGGAAGGATCTGTTTGGCGATGATCGGCTGAACCAAAAACAACAAAAAGGCAGAAACAAAGATCGTGGCGGCGTAGATCAGCATGTTGGGGGCTAGGTGAGTGACTGAAGAACGCTCGCCGCGAGGCTTGCGAAGCTTGGTGAGGGGTTCGTAGGCTGGCCCCTCGATGGCGCATTTTGGCATGTACCGTTCCTAGAAACATAGACATTCATTCCATCGCCTAACAAGGCACATCGAGTGTGATGTCTATTGCGCTCACCGAACAGTGTTGTGAGCTAGCGTACCGGGATTCCACCGGCAAATCACGGTCAGGTCGCAAGGCAGGCGGTGTTCTGGCTACCTTGGATTGGCCAGCGCTACGCTGTGCCAACCGTGATCGCGCTTCATGCGCCGCTTCTTTCTGTGCCACCTCACGCCAATACGACCAGACATGCTTCGCGCGATTC
>JAJTHU010000365.1 GCA_021300055.1 Nitrosomonadaceae bacterium
AAAGAAGGGCTATACGAATACGTCAAACGATCGCCAGAAGCAAAATCCAAAGGAAAAACCCTAGCATCCGCGCGCACTTCCGGCCAAAAACGCCTGAAAACGCCCGCCAATGCTAGGGTTTCCAAAGCTGTCCCCCCCGCGCAGGCGGGGGCCCAATTTTCGTTGAGTAACGGTAGCGCTCCTGGAGTCGATAGAACTTCAAAAATGTTCATCGGCGGCAAACAAGCGCGCCCTGATGGCGGCCTCTCCACCAGCATCTATAGCCAAAGCAAACAACTCATCGGCGAAGTGGGCAAGGGCAATCGCAAAGATATACGCAACGCCGTTGAAGCCGCGCGCGCCGCGCAAGGCGGTTGGCAAAAAGCCACCGCGCACAACAAAGCGCAGGTGATCTACTTCATCGCAGAAAACCTCGCCGCACGCGCCAACGAATTCGCCGCACGCATCAGCGCGCAAACAGGCGCATCCGCCAAAGACGCCGCCGCGGAAGTCGAGGCGAGCATCGATGCACTCTTCACCGCCGCCGCGTGGGCTGACAAATACGACGGCGCCATCCACGCCACACCGGTGCGCAACGTCACGCTGGCCATCAACGAACCCATCGGCGTGATGGGCGTGCTGCTGCCCGACGACAACCCGCTGCTGGCGTTCTGCCAACTGGTGGGCACTGCATTCGCGATGGGCAACGCATTGGTCGTGGTGCCCAGCCCACAGCACCCGCTCTCCGTCACCGACATGTATCAGGTGCTGGAAACCTCAGACGTGCCGCAGGGCACGATTAACATCGTCACCGGCGACCGCGACGAATTAGCCAAGACGTTGAGCGAGCACGAAGATGTCGATAGCATTTGGTACGCAGACGAAGCCGCTGGTGCCGCCGCTATCCAAAAGGCGAGCGCCACCAACATGAAGCGCACGTGGGCGCTGCCTGCGCGCGGCGCGTTGCCGCATCAAGACGATGTGTTGCGTGAAGCGACGCAGGTGAAGAATATTTGGGTGCCGTATGGGGCTTAGACACTGCTCGAAAAATCGAGCATAGGGTCGCGGATCTCCAGATCGGCACGCTGGTTGATTTGCAGCTAATTCGCGTTTTGAGGAGAGTGACGGAATATGCCAGTACCAACGTACGATAAGTTTATCGAGCCGATTATTCGCTACCTGGTGGCGCACCCAGACGGAAGACCAGCAAAAGAAGCACATGAGGCTGCTGCCGCTGCATTGGGTCTGGCAGATATCGACAAACTCGTGCTGCTCCCGAGTGGTACTCAGCCAATCTACAAGAATCGCGCTGGCTGGGCACATGACAGGCTCAAGCGTGCCGGGTTATCGAGTAGCCCTCAGCGCGGCTTCTGGAAGCTGACTGAGGAGGGTGCAAAATTCGCTGCCTCAAATCCCGCACCACTCTCGCCGGACAAGATCGGGCACATTGCGATCGGATTTATGGGCGTTGTCCTTAAGCCGACTTCTTCAAGCGAGATTGCACAGCCTGCAGAAAAGAATACCAATACCTTCCTGCCGTCTGCGATCTCTAGTCCGGACGAACGGTTGGGCGAAGCAATCGCGGAGCTTAGGCAATCAGTAGCGGCAGAACTGCTGGAGACTTTGGGGGCTGTCTCGCCCACATATTTCGAAACAATTGTTCTCGATTTGCTTCATAAGATGGGCTACGGCGCTAGTCGAGCAGACTTGCAGCAAGTCGGCGGTTCCGGTGACGGGGGAATCGATGGGGTTATTTCTCTAGATAAGCTTGGGCTTGAGAAAGTGTATGTCCAAGCCAAACGATGGCAGCAGTCGGTTGGAAGACCTGAGGTACAAGCATTTTACGGCGCACTTGCAGGAAACCGCGCAAACAAAGGGGTGTTCATCACTACCTCCACTTACACCGCGCAGGCAATCGAGTTCGCAAAATCGGTGGAGCGAGTCGTTCTCGTTGATGGGAAAAAGCTCGCAGACCTGATGATGGACAACGAAGTAGGAGTCTCGGCGCGGCTCGTAAAGGTACCCAAGATCGATAGCGACTACTTCGACGAAGAGTCTGCGTAGCCACGAACCTAAGTTAGAAATCATCGCTCCCCAATTTGTTCACTCCGCATCCTTTTGAACCCAAGGGCAGAGCCGAATTTCCCCAACCCACAGGAGCCACCAATGCAAGTGCGTGACATGAAAGGCAACCCCAGCATCTGGGAAGAACTGTCGTGGTCTGATCTGAGCAGCAGAGAAAGAGAGCTCTGGGGCATGCTCGGCTGGAGCGAGAGCGCATGGGATGGCAACCGCGCGCCGCCCAGCTCCGACAAAGAGTGGAGTGCCTTGAGCACGCCAGAGCAAGTCGCGGCGATGAGCCTCGGGTTTACCGAGCAAAGCTGGAACGATACTGAGGACCAATAAGCGCCTAGCGCGCGTCCCGGCACCTCCCCGCACCTCCCTGCCACGCGCGGGCGCTGGGGGGGGTAGGTAGAAGGCAGTTTTTGGGGTGAACGAACTGAGCGAGTAGGCGTCGAAAGCCTTTAGGCCGCCGCGCTTGCAACGCGTTCGGGTCGCCCGGTTCGTTCCTTCCGAAGAGCACGCCCATGCCAAACACCCGCACTGCCAGTGCCGTTCGCCTTGAGTTTGAGCCCGGCGCATTAGTCCAC
>JAJTHU010000242.1 GCA_021300055.1 Nitrosomonadaceae bacterium
CGCGGCAAGGTCCCCGCGCTAAACGTCGACGGCAAGATCCTGACCGAAACCGTAGCCATTCTCACTTACTTGGGTGGCGGTTACGCTGAGCGCGGCCTGTGGCCGAAAGAAACTTGGAAGCAAGCGGAGGCGCTGTCGATTCTGACGTGGCTTTCGTCGACCGTGCACACCACGTTTGGAGGCATTTGGCGTCCAGGACGCTTTGCCGAAGATGCGGCGGCGCAAGAAGCCATCAAGGCAACCTCGCGCGCAAACCTCGCGGGCCACTTTGCTGAGATCGACAAAATGTTGACCGGCCGCTCATTCGCCATGGGTGGGCAATACAGCGTCGTCGACCCGTATCTGCTTGTGTTTTATCGTTGGGGTAATCGCTTGGGCTTTGATATGAAGGGCCAGTATCCCGTCTGGCACAAGCACGCCATGCGCGTCTTCTCACGACCAACCGTCAAGCGCGTATTCGAAGCCGAAGGCATCGAACTCGAGAAGTAGGCTACCGACCTGCCCCGCGAGGGGCTTAGCGGCGCGCGACATCTCGTCGGCGCCGTGATTCTAGAATGCGCTTGCCATGTCCGACACACACCTCGACCTCAGCGATGTGCTCGCGGTGGATCGCGGACGACTGATCGCACTCGACAAAAAACGCCGAGAGCTGCAGCGCGCCAAGAAGCCGCACGACCAAGCGGATCAACAATGGACTGACGCCATTGCCTCGGCACGCGAACGTGCCCGCGTCCGACGTGAGCGCCATGCGCTCATCGCCCAGCCGACGTTTGACGATGCGCTGCCCATCGCCGAGAGGCGCGAGGAAATTGCCGCGCTGATTCGCGACCACCAAGTGGTCATCCTTTGCGGCGAGACGGGTTCGGGCAAGACCACGCAGCTTCCGAAGATTTGCCTCTCACTCGGGCGCGGCGTTCACGGCATGATCGGCTGTACGCAGCCGCGACGCATCGCGGCGCGCACGCTCGCCTCGCGCCTTGCACATGAGTTGAGGCGTACGGGGCAGGGTGACGTCGCTTACAAGATTCGATTCAACGACCGCACCTCAGACGACACCTTCGTCAAGGTAATGACCGACGGCGTGCTGCTCGCTGAAACGCACAGCGATCGAGCGCTGCGCCACTACGACACGTTAATCATCGACGAAGCGCACGAGCGTAGCCTCAACATCGATTTTCTGCTGGGCTACGTCAAGCAATTGCTGCCGCGTCGGCCGGATCTGAAAGTCATCATCACCTCGGCCACCATCGATCCGGAGCGCTTTTCGCGGCATTTCGATAACGCACCGATCATCGAAGTTTCAGGACGGACGTACCCCGTTGAGGTTCGTTATCGCCCCGAGCATTTCCTCGATGACTCCGATGACGCGGTGCCAGTCGAGGATGCCGTGGTGCGCGCGGTGGACGAGCTATTCGCCGAAACGCGCGAGGGGGATGTGCTGGTGTTTCTGCCGGGCGAGCGCGAGATTCGCGACACCACCGAGGCGCTGCGCAAGCATCACCCGCAACACACCGAGGTGCTGCCGCTTTTCTCGCGGCTATCTAACGACGAGCAAGATCGCGTCTTCAAGCCCAGCGGCCGTCGCCGCATTGTGCTGGCCACTAACGTCGCCGAAACCTCGTTGACCGTACCGGGTATCCGCTACGTTATCGACACGGGCGTGGCGCGCATCCACCGCTACAGCGCACGTCAGAAGATTGATTTGCTGCAAATCGAGCCGATCTCGCAAGCGTCGGCGAAGCAACGCGCAGGACGCTGCGGCCGTGTCGCGGCGGGTGTTTGCATCAGGTTGTACGCGCAAGAGGACCACGACGCCAGACCCGCGTTCACCACGCCGGAAATTCTGCGCACGTCACTGGCGAGCGTTATCTTGCGCATGAAGTCGCTTGGCCTCGGTGACATCGCCAACTTCCCGTTCGTCGAACCGCCAAGCCCGCGCATGATCGACGATGGCTACCGCCAACTGTTTGAGCTCGGTGCGGTCGATGCGCGGCAAGAGCTCACCAAGCTCGGTTGGACGTTGTCCAAGTTCCCTGTCGATCCTGCCATTGCGCGCATGCTAGTTGCCGCGGAGAAAGAAGCCTGCCTTGCCGAGGTGTTGATCATCGCTTCGGCGCTCTCGGTGCAAGACCCGCGCGACCGTCCGATGGACAAGCAGGAATACTGGGCGGTGGCGCACGAAAAATTTGCGCACCCGCAATCCGAGTTTTTGGCGTACGTTAATTTGTGGCAGTTCTATCTCGAGGCGATCAAGCACAAGCAATCGAATCGCAAGCTCGATCAGCTGCTTCGTGAGAACTTTTTGTCGCCGCTGCGGATGCGCGAATGGCGCGATGTGCATAGCCAGCTCGCTGAACTCTGCGGCTCGCTCAACTTACACACCAACGACAAGCCCGCTAAGTACGACGCCGTGCATCGCGCACTACTCACCGGACTGATTACTAACGTTGGCACCAAGGCCATCGAAGGCAACGATTACATCGGGCCGCGCGGCATTCGCTTCAACCTTCCTAAGCGCGCGCGCGAATTCGCCGCGCAGAAAAAAGAGCGCATGAAGTGGCTGATGGCCGCGGAACTTACTGAAACCAGCCGGCTTTATGCGCGCACTGTCGCAAGCATCGAACCCGAGTGGATCGAACAGCTCGCCGGGCATCTCGTCACGCGCACGCACTTTGATCCGCACTGGGAGCGCAAATCAGGTCAGGTTGTGGCGTTTGAACAAGTGTCGCTTTATGGGCTCGTCATCAATCCGCGTCGGCGCGTGCACTATGGGACCATCAACCCAATTGAGGCGCGCGAAATCTTTATTCGCCAAGGATTAGTGACAGGTGAGTTCGACACGCACGGCAAGTTCCTGCGCGCTAATCTGCGGCAGATTGAGGAGATTGAGGACATCGAAGCCAAGGCACGTCGACAGGATGTGCTGATCGACGATCAAGAGTTGTTTGCGCTCTACGACGCCATCATTCCCGCCGATATCGTCAATGCCGCGGGGTTTGAGCGTTGGCGCAAAGAGATCGAGAAGGCTCAACCTGATGCGCTCATCTTTACGCGCCAGCAATTGATGCGGCGCGGCGCGGATGACATCACCTACGATTTGTTTCCGAAGGTGTTGCGCCACAAGGGTGTCGATTACCCGCTGAGCTATCGCTTCGAGCCTGCGCACCCCATGGACGGCGTCACCATTACGCTGCCGGTCTCAGTCATCAATCAGGTCAATTCCGCGCGCTTTGAGTGGCTCACGATGGGCATGCTGCGCGAGAAAGTGGCTGCGTACTTCAAGAGCTTGCCGCAGCGCTACCGAAGTGCGCTGGTCCCGTTGCCGGATACGGTGAGTGCGTTCATCGGCTTCATCACGCAGGACGGAATAAAGCCCGGTATGGCTAACCTCGAAGCTGCGGATGAGCCGCTCGTTGATGCAACGAGCCGCTTCCTGCACAAGGTGCGCGGCATGGAAGTGCCCAAAGACGCGTGGGACATTGCGCCAGAAGCCGGTCGCGTGGCGCCTCATCTGTTTATGAATTTCCGCATTGTCGATGCAGATGGCAAAGAGCTCGCCATGTCGCGCGACTTTCAGGCGCTGCGTGCGCAGTTTGCCGACCAGTCCAAGACGGTGTTTTCGACGCTGCATCGCAATCGGCTTGAGCAAGACGGCTTGGTCGACTGGCCAAAGGCGCTCGACGAGCTACCCGAAAGCGTGAATTTTGAACGCGAACAAGGCGTTGGTGCCGGCAAGACGCGTGTTCGGTATGACGGCTACCCCGCGCTGGTCGATCACGGCACGACGGTATCGATAGTGATTTTTGATGAGCGTCTTGAAGCCGATCAGGCGCACGTGCTTGGCTTAACGCGCATGTTCATGCTGGTGCAGGCTGACGCCGCGCGGTTTGTCGAGCGCAGCATTCGCGTTTCGCCTACGGCAGCATTTCAGTACTCAACCTTTGTGCCTGAGGCCAAGAATCACGCGCAAGAGGCGCTGCGGCACGAGTTGTTGTTTGCCGCGTTTCGCGCAACGTTTGTCGATGTTGAGGAGCACCCGCTTCGATTCCGCGCGCAGTTTTTGGAGCGCGTGCAACGGCACAAAGCGGAGTTAGCCGCGCGCGCTGAGGCATTGGCGCGCGCCATCGACGAGGCGCTTAGCAGCGTCGCCGAGGTACGCAAGTTGTGCGACGAGCGCTACGTGAAAGGCTGGGAGCACATCGGCGCGGATATCGTCGAACAGCTCAATCATCTGTTTGTACCGGGCTTCTTGCGCGTTACGCCATCAGCGCAGTTGCTCCACTATCCGCGCTACATTAAGGCCATCATCATGCGGCTCAATAAGGCCACGCAGGGCGCGATGGAGCGCGACCTCGAGCAGCACAAGCAAATCAAGCTGCTCTGGCAGCGCTATCTCGCGGTGCGCACGGCGCGCGAGCCGCGCTTGCAGGACTACCGCTGGGCAATTGAAGAACTACGCGTCGGGCTGTATGCGCAAGAACTGCGCACGCCCCAGCCGGTGAGCGTCAAGCGTTTAGGCAAAATGTGGGACGAACTGGAGAACCTACTTTGAGCAATCCACAATCGCTGCCTGCGAGCCAAGCGCGCATTGCCTTGGCACAACGCATGTCGCACATCAAGCCTTTTGAGGCAATGGAAATCCTCGCTGCTGCTCGCGTGCTTGAGGCCGCTGGACACGATGTGATCCACATGGAGATCGGTGAGCCCGATCTACCGACGCCACCGGAAGTGATCGCTGCGGCTAAACAAGCGCTCGATACGCAACGCATCGGCTACACGCCGCCGTTGGGCATCATGCTGCTGCGCGAAGCGATCGCAGCGTTCTATCAATCGCACTACGGGGTCACTGTGCCAGTGGAGCGCATTGCGGTCACGGCGGGTTCGAGTGCGGCGCTGCTGCTCGCCTTTGGCTTATTGCTTGATGCCGACGATGAAGTGTTGATGAGCGATCCGAGCTATCCATGCAATCGCTACTTTGTTGCCACCTTCGACGCGAAGGCGCGCTGTGTTCCCGTGGGTGCGGCGGAGAATTACCAACTCAATGCCGACTTGGTCGCGCGCAAGTGGACGCCGCAAAGCGTCGCTGCGCTTGTCGCGACACCATCGAACCCGACGGGTACGGTGGTACCCCCGCACGAGTTGGCCGCGATTCACCAAGCCGTATCCGCGCGTGGCGGCACATTGATCGTTGATGAAATCTACCAAGGGCTCACGTACGAATCATCGGCGGCAACCGCGCTTGCGTTCACCAATGAGGCGATCGTCATCAACAGCTTTTCGAAATATTTCTACATGACCGGGTGGCGCTTGGGCTGGATGGTCGTTCCCGAAAAGTTGGTACGCCCGCTTGAGACCTTGACGCAGAACCTGTTTATTTCGCCGCCGGCGCTTGCGCAGTACGCTGCATTGGCGGCGTTTACGCCGAC
>JAJTHU010000110.1 GCA_021300055.1 Nitrosomonadaceae bacterium
CGCAGCGATACCCGCTAAGCCCAAAGCGACGCCGACGGATAACCCTTGGGCGAAGGTGCGCCCAGCGGCCAAAAAGGTCGCAAAGAAACTACCTAAGAAGCGGCCGCGCTAGCGGGCGTCGCCGCTACTTGATGCGCTTAACCAATGTGTATTGGGCGAACAGGTTGGTGGCAAGATCGTTGACGACTTCGCCCTTATCGTTTTTGTCCCAGCCTAACGCGCTGCCCATTTTTCGCACGAATGCGTCGTCGTTGACGTTATGTGCGACCACTTGAAAACCTGCGCGGCTGAACTGCTCAGGCGAAAACGGTGAGCGCGCGTCCGCGTGCGGCAGAAAAGGCTTGTCAGCGGGGTTCTGCTGCGGGGCGAGGTTGTAGATCAGCAGCATGCCACCAGGCACGAGGTTATCGTGAATCGCCTTTAGGAACGTGGCGTCATCAACGCCCAGATCAATGAGCTGGTTTTTGTTCGCGCGGCGCTCGGGCTTAATGTAGCCGCGCTTCAAGGTGTTTTTGGAGACGATTAGCCGATAAGGGCCGAAACTTCCAACGCGCGCCGCTGCAGCAGCGCTCGTCGGCCAGCGCTCATGCACAAGATGGATCGTGCCCGGTGCGCCGCGATAAACGCCGCGCGCCGGCGGCACCGCGCCCTGATCGGCGCTGCTGTATAGGGCATCGAGATAGCTGTCGGGATCGACACCAACGACATGCGCGCCAATGCTGGCGAGCAAACGTAGGTGACCGATTGAGCCGTATCCGAAATCCAAGATTCGCTCGCCTGCGACCGAATCGAGACCATTAGCAGCTGCGATCTCAAGTGCGCGCAAGTAAGCCAGCGGCGAGCCGTACTTCGTGTAGTAGAACCGGTACTCATCTAGTGTGACTTGCGCGAGTTTGCCGCGACGTTCAGGCGCGAGTGCATCGGCTTCCGCTTTAGAGAAAAACTCTCGCGTGTTGTCGTCACGAAACGCGACGCGTGAGCCGACCGCAGGCAACGCTTCGGTGGCGTGCAGGAATCGCTTACCAAGCTCTGTGCTTGCCAGCGGACTGAGCGCATTTGCCTCATTGATGAGACGTTGCTGGGTATCAGTCTTCGACGATGCCGCAGATCCGCGCGACGGCTCTTGGGACGTCGTGGTGCGCGTCGCTTCGCTGGGGCTTCGGGTACCCGTCGGCGAGGTCGCACAACTCATAAGCAGCGCGAGCACTGGAAGCAGACAAGCGGTACGAAGTTTGATGGCGCGTGATGTAATCATGCTCACATTCTACGAGCGAAAAACTTTCAACCCCGCTGACGCACATGGGTGAGCCGTGTCTAGCCTGTGGCGCCTGTTGCGCCGCTTTTCGGGTTGCCTTCGATTGGTCCGAGGTGGCTGCCGATGATCAGCCTGCGGGTCAGGTCCCGGAGACGCTCGTCGATCGCTTAAACACACACCTCGGGTGTATGCGCGGCACCGATTTGGCACCTATCCGCTGCGTCGCGTTGGTGGGCCAGATAGGAACATCAGTGCGATGCGGTATCTACGAATGGCGGCCGAGCCCGTGTCGCGAATTCGTCCCCGGCAGCCCAGCGTGCAACGACGCGCGAGCACGGCATGGCTTACCGCACATCGGCTGAGCCCAAACCAAGGCTGGTGGCGCTAGTCGTCAACGCGGGCGCAACAGGTGCGCCCGCGCTGCCAAGACCAGTGACCTACGCTGCTTTGCTGATCAACTCGCGCAGCACGTAGGGCAGGATGCCGCCGTGGAGATAGTAGTCCACCTCAATCGGCGTATCGATACGTAGCAGCACGGAGACGTTCTGCTTGCTGCCATCCTTGCGCGTGATGACCAAGGTCACATCCATTTGTGGCTTGATCCCGTTTTCGAGACCGACCACGTCAACCGTTTCGTCACCGGTCAGCTTGAGCGACTCGGCGCTGTCACCCGCCTTGAATTGGCACGGCAACACGCCCATACCCACCAAGTTAGAGCGATGGATGCGCTCGAACGACTTGGCAACCACGGCCTTTACGCCGAGCAATTGCGTACCTTTGGCGGCCCAGTCGCGTGACGAGCCGGTGCCGTATTCTTCGCCACCGAAAATGACCGTTGGTGTGCCTGCCGCGATGTTCTTCATTGCGGCGTCGTAAATCGGCATTTGCTCGCCATTGAAGAGCGTGAAGCCGCCTTCGGTGCGTGAGCCATCCGCTTTCAGTGGCAACATCAAATTCTTGATGCGCACGTTAGCGAAGGTGCCGCGCATCATGACTTCGTGGTTGCCGCGGCGAGCGCCGTAGCTGTTGAAGTCTGCCTTCATTACGCTGTTGCCGATGAGGTACTTGCCGGCAGGCGACGTGTCTTTGATCGAACCTGCGGGCGAGATGTGATCCGTGGTGACCGAATCACCAAAGATGCCGAGGATCTTGGCGCCTTTCACATCGGCTGCCTTACCCGCGCTCATGCCGAATGACTCACCGAAGAAAGGTGGCTCGGCGATGTAGGTGGACTTCGGCCAGTTGTAAACCTGACCGGTGACGCCCTTGATGTTCTGCCACAGTGGGTTATCAGCACCGAGGTTCGAGTACAAGCGCTTGAACGTCTCAGGATCTTTCGCGTAGCTCATCACCGCCGCGACTTCGTGTGAGGTCGGCCAAATGTCCTTGAGGTACACCGGACCATTCGTGCCTTGGCCGAGCGGTTCGGTCTCGAGGTCCCTTAACACCGTCCCGGCGATGGCATACGCCACAACGAGAGGAGGGGATGCCAAGAAGTTGGCGCGAATGTTCGCGTGGATACGCGCTTCGAAGTTGCGGTTGCCAGAGAGCACCGCTGCTGCGACGAGGTCGTTACCGACAATCGCTTCGTTGAATTCAGGCGCAAGGTCACCGGCGTTACCGATACACGTCGTGCAGCCATATCCGGCGAGGTAGAACCCGAGCTTCTCCAGATATCGCAGGAGTCCCGCCTTGGTGAGGTAGTCCGTCACGACGCGCGAGCCAGGGGCGAGCGAGGTCTTGATGTGTGGCTTGACCGCCAGACCTTTTTCAACGGCCTTCTTAGCGAGCAGACCTGCAGCGAGCAGCACGCCGGGGTTAGAGGTGTTCGTGCATGAGGTGATTGCAGCGATCAACACGTCACCGGAGCCGATTTCGATGCCGTTCTTTGCCGTGAAGCGCTTGTTGAGGTCGTCTGCTGACTTCGCAAAACCGTTTTCAGCAACTGGCTTGGAAAAGAGCGACGTGAACTGCGACTTCATGTTGCCCAATTCGATACGGTCTTGGGGGCGCTTTGGACCTGCAAGCGATGGCTTGATCGACGACAGATCGAGCGCGAGTGTGGTCGAGTAATTGCAGTCACCGGCCATCGGGATGCCGTACAAACATTGCGCCTTGAAGTAAGACTGGAACGCGTCCACTTCTTCAGCGGTGCGGCCCGTCGACTTCATGAATTCGACCGTGACATCGTCAACCGGGAAGAAGCCCATCGTTGCGCCGTACTCGGGTGCCATGTTGGCGATCGTTGCGCGATCTGGGAGTGCCAGCGAGGCCGTACCTTGCCCGAAGAACTCGACAAACTTACCCACGACCTTCGCCTTGCGCAGCATCTCAGTGACGGTGAGGACCAAGTCAGTCGCAGTGACGCCTTCGCGCAATTTGCCGATGAGGTTCACACCCACAACGTCCGGCGTCAAGAAGTACACAGGCTGGCCAAGCATTCCAGCTTCTGCTTCGATGCCCCCCACGCCCCAACCAACCACGCCAATGCCGTTAATCATCGTCGTGTGCGAGTC
>JAJTHU010000076.1 GCA_021300055.1 Nitrosomonadaceae bacterium
AGAACCATCCAGCAGCGCCGCTTGCTGCATCACCAAAACGCAGCTTAACCTCAACCACAGATGGGCCAGATACTCCGTTACAAAGCCCGCCAATTAGTCTCAAATCATTTGACGACGGACAGGCGTTGAACCAAGGGGAGCCCTTTGCCTTTGTGAAGGGGGGCAGCAGGCCCGAATCGGTCAAGAGGCTGTTAAGATCCCTTCGCCGTACGCGCCGACGCCGGAGCTGGCGGCGCATCATGCGGCGCTTTCGGCGTTCTTGATTCAATGGAATTCCCTCTGGGTCGCGAGCCTCGGGGAATATCCGTACGCCTAGATGAAGTATTCCGCCGGTCTCGACATTGCTGTCCATTCTGACAACCGCGGAGCCGATCGACGTGGTGCCGATGTCGAAGCCGAAAACTAGTTCAGATGCCATGCTTGACCTCCCGATTTTTTATACCTAACATAACATTTCTAGTAGAACGAGAAGGGGTTGCTTTTCGCAAGCAAAAGTCTCTTCGTGTGGGCTCGGCAACCCAAAGACAGTGCCGGTTTTTTGTGCGGCGCTCCCAGGAACTGGGGGCGCCGTAACAGTTTGAGGCGTTAAGCGGATCTGCGCTGGACGAAATGGTTTACACGATGGCTGAGAGCCGGTCCTGTTCGACGTTTGGTAGCGCTGATCCGGCAGGGTAGGTCTGGGATGGCTAGAACATCGCTTGCTGGGTGTTACGAGGTGTTCAAGACTAGGAAGCGCTTAGCAACACCAAGCATCCGTCGGCCTTGGGGGCTGTATGATCAACCAAGCCGGTCTCCGACGAATCCGGCGACAGTCTCGCCCGCAGTAGGGCGCTTTCCCGAATAAAACGCAGCTCTCGAGAGATGCCGTGGACGTGCCCATCGGGCCAATGCAGTATATTTTTTTCATAGGTGCTGACGCTGGACAGTAGGCGGACATGTTGCGTGGCACGCTCCCTGGCAGTCAGCGGAGCCGGCCGAGAAGCAAGTGAACCATTTCCCTGTTCGTGTGCGCGACAATGTCGAGTGGGCGATTCTCCCCGCGCATGAGCGCGATCAGCAGGCAAGCCGTAAAAGACCAGAAGGTTGAACCGTCAGGGAGAGTGTAGCCGTTTATCATCGCGGTCAGCCGTTCGGCGATCGGAGGGTACTGGCGGTTACCCCAATGTGCGTGGGTTGGTGTCATCGCGTGGATGATCACCGCCGCAAGAGCTATCCCCATCGCGCGCTTCTGCTGGACCTCTGCGAATTTGTGCCCGTGGTCCTTTGCGTAGGCGGCGGCGCCACTCGTCATGAAGTCGCGGGCATAGGTATCGCAGGCGATTTCTTCTTCTGGCAGCGTAGTTGGCGCGCTCTTATCCGCACAAAACATGACGTGTCGGAACTCGTGCAGCAACGCGAAAGCTAGGCCAAGCGCGACGAGATCAAAGGCTGCCTTGTGCTGGACGTCGCCCAGGCTTTCGCGATCGGCGGTCGGCGCGGGCACGTCCAGCGGCCAGGAAATGTCGGATGTCTGCTCGGCTGTGATAAGCGTGTGGGCGATGCCGATGCGCTGCTTGAAATCGAATTCGTAATGGCCTCGTTCAGTATCGATGCTGAGGGCTTGGTCGAGCGGCACCCCGCTCGACGTTGCCACTACTAAGGCCGGCGAATAGACCTCGATGGCGCGCCATGCGCTAAAGCCGAGCAGCCAGAAAAAGTCGATCGTCTTCGTGTCGAACTGGATGCGCTGGTCATCGGCGTTCATTGTCACGCCTGTGGTGCTCGCCGCGACTTCCACCGCATGACCGTACTGTTTCCACAGGCTGCTGATCTTGTCGGCGCGCTCGGGCACAGCACCCCGAAGGAGATGCAGAACGATGGTTCGGTCGGAGGGGGTGGTTGCCATAGTCACCATCTATCTTGTCTTAAATTGCTGGACTAGGTGTCCCATTGTCCCATTCTATAGGCACTGGGACAGTTGGACAGTTTTGCAAAACTACCTGAGAGTTCTACCTAGGCGTGGTTATCCGTGCCTCTGGACCTCTTTGAGCCGCCCAACTGCACTCTTTGACAGTCCGGTTGCCTGGGCAACTCCCCGAATTGAGCGGCCTTGCCTCAGCAGCGCGACGGCCTGACCCTTCTTGCCGCCACTTGGGCTAGTAAACGTCCAAACTAGGCCTCCGTTTGGTCCGTCGGTAAGTCGTGCTTCTAAAGGCGCGACGTCGGGGCCAATGGCGCCACGTGCCTTTTCGATATGGAGGGCAAAACGAGCCCCTTCTTCGGAGCTGTAGTCCTCAGGGTGTCGAAGCGCAATCACAGTATCCAGTGCGTCTTCGCGACGACTAGTTCCGCGTTGACTACCACTTTTGCCTGCATGGTGAATGATAACAACCAACTTTCCAGCGCGACGCATGCGCATGAGCCACGCTTGAAAAGAGCCCCAGTCATCCGCTTCGTTTTCACGCATTCCTGCTGCAAGCGTCGAGAGGTTATCCAGTACGATTACATCTCTATCGGCTGCAATCTGCTCAATTGCCTTCATTCCCTCCTGGGCAGCAATATTCGGGAGTCCATCTGGAACAAGATCGCCGATGAGGAAGCGTAGTTGATCCTCGTCGGGCGGATGTAGTTGACTGCCGGTAATAATCTGCTGTAGCCGTTCCTGTAAGGCGGCGACGGGCATTTCGCCATCAACATGTAGAACACGCAGCGCCTTCGGGGCATTCCACCGAAGTGCCCGACCACCGATCGCGATGGCGTAGCTCACCGACAGCGCCAGATATGTTTTGCCAAGACCTCGAGGCGCATAAATCATCGCGAGGCCTGGAAAGGGCAAGATGGGTTCAAGCGCATAAGTGCGTGGAGGCACTGACATTTGCAGCAACTCTTTTGCTGACAGCGTTTGAAGTGTTGGCACGGTAGCTTTTTCGTTAGAGGATGGAACTTGGCGCCCACCCAAAAGATTTTCGGGGGCGTTTGGCAAACTGAATTCGCAAGCTTGTATTTCGGTCATTAAGAACAGCCCTTTTCCCGCGACCTGGGAAGACGCTGGCGATGGAGGCGGGCAGCAAACCACCTATTAGTCGGCGGTCACCCAGCCATCGCGCGCTTGCCCAGAGACGGCCGCTTTAATTGGAGATGGAGGGGACCAAGCCTATTTCGGCCCTTAGATGGCTGCGCGCAGCGCCAGGAACCAAACGCTGCAAGGCTCGATGCGGCCCTTCGGAATTATCTTCTTGCCAAAAAAAAACCGACTCACGGAGCCTGGAGACTCCCCAAGAACGGGGTGATCCGTGCTCATTATGACATGCTTCATAGCCAACGTTACCAGTCCTAGCCGACTGATAGGACCTAACCCTAAACGAACACGCTACAACGAGTGTTCGACTGTGAATTTGTGCCATAGGCAATCTCCTCGCTAGGGGTGCCCTCCACCATTAGAGGACACCCTAGCGTCTCATGGAGATCTCCGGCCAAGCTAATTCTCTGCGGGGCAACTTTCTATCCAATCTAATTGGGATTTGCAGAATCGGAACCTAGCTATTTCGTATCCTTTTTCCGGTAAAGAAGCAAGGTTAGCTGTTATTGCGTCCGTCCCGCATAGGTGTTTTCAGAAAGGCAGTTGTGATTTGACTAACGTACGATTTCTGGCTCGTCAGATCCCTTTCAGGCCAGCGGCAGGCTGTCTCGGCGGATTACCGCAGCTCAAAGGCAACAAGCGATCAACTTTACCGTCGCTACCTTCTGTCCGGCGTCAGCACCTGTCGGGCCAAACTGGCGATTTGAGTAACGGAGGTTGTCTGGCTCATCGTAACCCCAAAGAG
>JAJTHU010000286.1 GCA_021300055.1 Nitrosomonadaceae bacterium
GACCACAAGATTGGCAGCAGTGAAAAGCTGTTCGGCCGATTCACGCTTTTGCGTCGCGGCAAGAAAAACTACAGCCTCGTTCGCTGGCAGTAGCGCAACTTCCACAACGTCCAACGCGCACCGACCATGCTACGTTCCTGGAAAGTTTGGTTGTGTGTGCTGGCCGTGCTCTGGGGTGTTGTGCAGTGGCAGCAGCAGCGCAGCCAGACCAAACGGCTGCTATCGAACTCGCCTATTGCAGCGGTGCCGCTGCAAACGTCCACTGATGCACGTGCCTTCAACTCTGCGGGTTATCAGATCACACCGGTCGCGAGCTACGAACTGCGCGCGTTGGTGCTTTCCACCGAACGCTATCGCGCGGGACGCGAGGCTGATCTGTCGCCAGTGGATTTCGCGCTCGGCTGGGGACCAATGTCTGACCCAAACGTGTTTGGTCAGCTCGAGATCTCGCAGGGCAATCGCTGGTATCAATACCGCTGGTCAGGCGCGCCGCCAATTGAGCCATCGCAGATTGTTCGGCATTCCGCGAACACCCACCTCATTCCCGCCGATGACAATGTTCGGCGGCAGTTGCTCGATGTGCAGCGCGGGCAGACCGTGACTCTCAAGGGCACCTTGGTCAACGTCGATCACCCGGATGGTTGGCGTTGGCGGACGTCGACCACCCGCGATGACTCCGGCGGCGGGTCGTGCGAATTGATGTGGGTGACTGAGGTGCTCGTCGGGTCCTGACCTGCTGGTGGCCTGTTCCGAGGCTGGCGAAGACGCTAGTCGCAAAGGCGGGTAGCATTGGCAAGCGATCAAAAAAGAAAATTCCGCGGGAAGCCAAATGCAGCTATACATGACGCAGGCTTTGCATCGTTCACGGCAACAGCAACCTGAGCGTATTGCGACGATTTGCGGAGAGCGCCAGCAGACGTACGCCACATTCGTCGAACGGTGCGCCAAGCTTGCGGGCGCACTGCAGAAGCTCGGCATGGCGAAGTCGGACCGCGTTGCCATGCTCGCCTTCAACTCCGACCACTACCTCGAGTTCTACTTCGGTACATGGTGGGGTGGGGGCGCAGTCAACCCAGTGAATATTCGCTGGAGCGCGGCGGAGATCGCCTACTCCCTAGACGATTGCGGTACACGCATTCTCATCGTGGATGAGCAGTTCAAGCACCACGTCCCTGCGCTCCGCGCACAGAGCAAGTCGCTAGCGGTCGTCATTTACGCTGGCGCTGGCGAGCTGCCTGAAGGGATGCTGAGCTACGAGCATTTAGTGGCCTCAGCTGAACCCGTCGCCGATGCGGGTTGTCACGGCGATGACCTTGCTGGGGTGATGTACACGGGCGGCACCACGGGGTTCCCGAAGGGTGTGATGCTGTCGCACGAGAACCTTGCAAGCAACGCGCTCGCTTGGGCGGCGGCCGGGATGACCGCGCCGGACGCGAATACTTTGCTCATTGCGCCAATGTTCCACATTGCCGCAGGCGTCACCATGAACGCCACGATGCTTGTTGGCGGTACGTTCGTGTTGCGTCCGGTCTTCAACCCGCAGGCAACGCTCGCTGCCGTGCAGGCGCACAAAATTACGCATCTGATTTTGGTGCCGACCATGATTCAGCTGACGGTTGATCATGCTGATGCGGCGACAACTGACCTCTCCAGTGTGCGCGTTTTGGCGTACGGTGGTTCTGTGATCAGCGAAGCGGTGTTGAAGCGCGCGATGCAGCGCTTCCCCAACGCGGGCTTCTATCAGGTGTACGGGATGACCGAGCTTGCGCCGATCGCGACCGTCCTCAGCGCGGAGGATCATCGGCGTGCAACCGCAGATCCGAAGAGCACACTGCTGCGCGCCGCAGGGCGGGCGGGGTTGGTGAGCGAGATTCGCGTGGTAAGCCCAGATGGCCACGAAATCTCGAAGGGTGAAGTGGGTGAAGTGACGGTGCGTGGCCCAGGTGTGATGCTGGGCTACTGGAACAAACCAGATGCGACGCGTGCAGCCTTGCAGGATGGTTGGATGCACACTGGGGACGCCGGTAAGATGGATGCGGACGGCTATCTATACATCGTCGATCGCGTGAAAGACATGATTGTCTCCGGCGGTGAGAACGTTTACTCGGCAGAGGTCGAGAACGCGTTGGCGCGGCATGTGGCCGTGGCTGCAAGTGCCGTCATCGGTATCCCCGATGACAAGTGGGGAGAAGCCGTGCACGCGGTCGTGGTCTTGAAGCCTTCTGCGCAGGTGACCGCTGACGAACTCATCGCGCATTGCCACACGCTCATTGCGGGCTACAAGTGTCCGCGTTCGGTGGAGTTTCGTGATTCGCTGCCCGTCACGGGCGCAGGCAAGATCCAAAAAACCGAACTGCGCAAACCCTTTTGGGAGGGGCGCTCACGTTCGGTTAATTGATCATGACCGAATGGCAACGGCACCGGCAGCTCACGGGGCCGCAGGCGAGTAGTCTGTCTCTTGTGTTTCGGTTGGCTGTGAGCGCGTGGCTGAGCCTGCTGGCGTCAGCATGTGCACAAGTCGCACATGCACAAGACTGGCCTGCGATCGCGCGCGAATTCGAAGCCATGTTGGAGGCCGACCAAGCGGCTCGCCGTGAGTGGAATGCGCTCGTCGCACTCGAAGGCCGCAGCACAACCGAAAAGCCATCGCAAGCGGATGACGCGCAACGCGCGGCGCTGCGCGCGCGTGTGCAAACGATGGACGCTGCACATCAAGCGCGCTTGGCAGCGATCATCGCCGTGCACGGATGGCCACGCCGCTCGGATGTGGGCGGCCGCGCGACGATGGCGGCGTTCGTGATCTTGCAGCATGCGCCGCCTGAGTTTCAACGCCAAGTGTTTGCCGACGTGCAGCGCGCCGCCGCACACGACGAGATTGATCGCAGTGCACTTGCGGCGCTTGATGATCGCATTCGCCTTCACGAAAAGCGCCCGCAGCGTTATGGCACGCAAATTGAGATTCGCAATGGCGGCGTCACGCTCTGGCCTGTGGAGGATCCTTCAAACCTCGATGTGCGACGGCGCGAGGTTGGTCTGATGCCGATCTGCCGCTACCTCGCACTATTTGCCACGCCACAAGCCAAGGTTGAGTACGCTCCCTGCGTCGCTGCGAAGTAACTGTGCGCGGTCGAACCTGTGTATGCGCATGCAATGACGTTGGCCGCTTTTCCCCTAGGTGTTTGCCCTAAGCTCGGCGCGGATAGCGCGTCTGTAGCGCGATTGTTCGTCTAGAGAGCATCGCGGGTTGGGCGAATTGATGTCACCGCGCGCTGGATAAGCGTGAACAAACTCTAGG
Organism: Nitrosomonadaceae bacterium; assembly: GCA_021300055.1. Classification (GTDB taxonomy): domain Bacteria; phylum Pseudomonadota; class Gammaproteobacteria; order Burkholderiales; family Usitatibacteraceae; genus UKL13-2. The sequence goes on from JAJTHU010000286.1 coordinate 3,296, forward strand.
AACTACGGGTGTCTCCAGGCGTTTTTTTGCTTGGAAACGCCCGCCGAATATGGAGTTTCGGCGCTCAACGAGGGACGTATCGGAGCCATCAGGCCTTTAGTGCATTGCGCATCGCTCGCATCGAGACTGGTACAAAAAATCTACTGCACTAAAACGCGCGCTGCTATAGTCAAACGAGAAAAAAGTACCGTGCAAGCGGCTGCATTGCACTTCGAATGCACGCATATGCGCTTTTGATCGGGATTAGCTCGGTCTTCCGCCGCGATTCATCACTTCTTGTGTAGGCGGCTCGTCCAAAGTTTGCCGCCACTCGAGATGTCCACACCCGAGCCTAATTCTTCGGATGCACGCACTTCAGTGCCACGCTCGGGTGGTGCGGCGTCGCGCGCGCCAGAAATGCCCGCGCGGGGAATGGAGGCCATCGGAGTACAGCCCGCCGCTAGCGTGCGCCCAGATGTCGACGACGAATTGCTCGATATAGCGTTCACGCAGCTGCCGCAATCACTTGCGGTCATGGTGGCCGTCATCGTAGTGTTCGGCTTCGTTTTATGGGGCACGTTCTCCACGCAGTTGACGGTTGGGTGGATCGCCGTGATGTCGTGGGTGATCGCAGCGCGATACGCGATGGTGCTTGGCTATCGCCGCCACAAAGCAGCAGGCATGTTGGCAAATGCAGGGCGTCACGAAACTTCAAACTGGCGGCGGCGCTTTTTGCTGGGGGCGATCGCATCGGGAGCTGTATGGGGCGGTGGCGCAGCGCTCGCCATTGCTGGTGAAGGACACGCCGACCTTGCGGTGGTGATCGGCGCGGTATTGGTGGTAACCATTGTCTCGCGCCTCTCGCTCGCTACGCAGATTTACTCGCAGCAGGCTTTTCTGGTTGCTGCACTTGTGCCCCCGGCTGTCGCTTCTTGGGTTTTTGCTGGTAGTACTGGCCGCATCGTCGCGCTCATTTTGCTAGTCGGTGTTGGGCTGTCGATCTTTGCGAGCCGACGTATCTATGCGGCCGCCCGCGCCTTACTCGAAGCGCAGACGGAATTGGAGGCGACGCGCCAACTTGCCGAGGCCGTACGCGCTAAAGCGCAGTTCTGGGAGATGGTCGAATGGGCGCCTGACGCCATCAACGTCACGATCGACGGCACGATTCGCTACGCCAATCCAGCTTGCGTGCGGCTGTACGGCTGCAGCCACGTATCCGAAATTATCGGTCGTGGGGTGCTAGCGGCAGTCCATCCCGCTTCACGCGCCGCAGTTGAGATGCGCCTGCACGAGTTGGGAGGGGTTGGAAGTGATTTGCCGCCGATTGAGATCAAGTGTGTGCGACCCAATGGCGAAGTCTTTACGGTTGAATCGCGCGTGCGCCGCATTACCTTTGATGGGCAAGTTGCTAACCTCGTTTTGCAACGCGATATTACGGCGCGACAGAACGCTGAAGCTGCCGTTGCCGAGTATCGAGAGCGGACACAACGATTGCTGAAGGCTGCCTCGGTCGGGCTTTGGGATTGGGATATCGTCAGTGGCACGGTGTATTTTTCGCCCGAGTGGAAGGCAAATCTTGGCTACGCCGACCACGAGTTGCAGAACGAGTTTGGCGAATGGCAGTCTCGGGTGCATCCCGACGATCTTGCAGTGGTGATGGAGAAGATCGACGCATTTCGTGCCGGCAAGCTCCCTGCCTACGAGGCCGAGTTTCGAATGCGACATCGCGACGGTGGTTGGCGTTGGTTCTTGTCCCGCGCGGACATCGTGCGCGACGCCTTTGGTGCGGCAGAGCGGATGAGCGGGAGCTTGCTGGACGTTTCCGAGCGTCGTCGGGACCAAGAGGCGCTCTGGGAGTCTGAGTTGCGCTTGCGCCTGGCTGTGCGTGGTGCCGACCTCGGCCTGTGGGATGTCAACTTTCAGACTGGAAAACTAGTGGTCAACGCGCGCTGGCGCAGCATGCTTGGCCTTCCTGTAGATGGCGGCGACTTGCATGTCGACGACTGGTTCGCGCGTCTGCACCCAGATGACAAGATCAGGTACGAAGCGCTGCGCGACGAGATTTTTAAGAACAGATCGATGGTGTTCTTCGAGGAAGAGTTTCGCGTGCTCCACCGAGATGGCAGCTATCGTTGGATCTTGGATCGCGGCGCAGTGGTGGGCCGTGACGAGCAAGGTCAGCCGACACGTGTGTGCGGTACGCACATGGACATTACCGAGCGCAAACAAGCCGAGGCAACGACTCAAGCGCTTGAGGAGCAGTTGCGCGAATCTCAAAAGATGCAGGCCATCGGTACGCTCGCCGGCGGGATTGCGCATGATTTCAACAACATCATCGCAGCGATTTTGGGTAACGCAGATCTCGCGATGCGTGCAGCGCAAAGCAAGCCCATCAGCGCGCAGCTTGAGCAGATTCAGCTAGCTGGCCGTCGCGGTCGCGATTTGGTTCAGCAAATCCTTTCGTTTAGTCGCCGTGCGCCGTCACAAAAGACCCAGACCGACATTGCGCGCGTCGTGGACGAGTCGGCGAAGATGCTCACGGTGACTTTCCCTGCGCGCGTACAACTCGAAGTTGACTGCGCGCAAGGGCTGCCGTGTGTGATGGCGGACGCGACGCAAATTCAGCAAGTCATCATTAACCTTGCAAATAACGCGATGCAAGCGATCGGTGAGAGCACGGGGCGCGTGCGCATCACACTCGATCGTATCGACATCGGCATCGGGCTTGTTGAGGGCCAGCCGCGCAATATTGGCCTGCGTCAGATGTTTGATCGTCATTGTGCGAGTGCAGTGCGCATCTCCGTGCGCGATACCGGTGAAGGTATGACACCCGCGGTGCTGGAGCGAATGTTTGAGCCGTTCTTCACGACCAAGGCGGTCGACCAGGGCACTGGCTTAGGACTGTCCGTGGTACTTGGCATCGTGCAAGCGCACGAGGGCGCGATTTTGGTCAACAGCCGATTTGGGGAGGGCACGGAGTTTATTGTGTTGCTGCCCGTAGACGAGCCCTCAGCCGCTAGCCGTCGCGCAGTTGCAAGCGTGCCACGAGAGCCCGCCGGATCAGCAGCTGCTCCAACCTTCTCAAGCTCGCCCAGAGCCAACATCATGTATGTTGACGATGATGAAGCGCTGGTTTCGCTCGTGGAAGAGTTGCTGCAAACCGAGGGCTACCGTGTTAGCGCATTTAGCAATCCGATCAAGGCGCTGGAGGCGTTTCGCAACAGCCCCGCAAGCATAGATTTGGTCGTGACGGACTTCAACATGCCGGGCATGTCCGGAATCGACCTTGCCCGGGCGCTACGCGCGTTGCGACCAGATATTCGCATCGCCATTGCATCGGGATACGTTAACGATAGCCTCCGGCGACAAGCCGAGGAAGTTAAGGTGGCGCACTTGCTACCCAAAGTGGTGGCGATTGAGTCGCTTAGCACAGAAATCGCCAAGATCTTGCGTTCCTAGAGACTCACCGCTCGCATCAGCGCGTCAAGCGTCTGCGCCTATCAGTTGGTCTTGAACGCGCTCACCAGTCGCGCCATTGAGCTTGCTTGGTCCGTTAGCCCTGCCGCCGCGGCCGCTGATTGCTCCACGAGCGCTGCGTTTTGCTGAGTCATCTGGTCGAGTTTGCCTACGATGCTACCGAATTGGTTAAAGCCCTGCACCTGCTCGTTCGCTGTGTGTGAGATCTCGCGGATGAGGGTGGTCACCTGACTCACCTGTTCGACGATCTATTTCATCGATTCGCCAGCGCTCTGCACGAGTGAGCTACCCGCGTTGATATCGTTCACGCTTGCTGTGATCAGCGCGCCAATCTCACGCGCGGCAGTTGCGCTGCGCTCCGCAAGGGTTCGTACTTCACCTGCCACCACGGCGAAGCCGCGACCTTGTTCGCCAGCTCGCGCAGCTTCGACCGCTGCGTTGAGCGCGAGGATGTTGGTTTGGAACGCGATGGAATCAATCACGCCGGTGATCTCAGCAATCTTGCGTGAAGACTGCTGAATTTGGGCCATGGTCGACACAACTTCGCCGACGACTGCGCCGCCCTTGCTTGCAGACACCGATGCGTTCTCAGCAAGGCGCGATGCCGCGTGAGCGTGGTCGGTGTTCTGACGAACGCGGTTGGCCAGTTGTGCGACTGAGGCGGCAGCCTGTTGCAATGTTGATGCTTGCTCTTCGGTGCGTGAAGACAAATCCATGCCGCCTTGCGCGATCTCGGTTGCGGCGACGCTGACGTTATTCGCCGACGCACTGACGCGGCCAACGATGCTCTGCAACTCATCGGCCATATGGCCAAGGGAGGTAATCAACTCGCCCAACTCATCGCGCCGTGTGGCCTGCATCCGGCGGGTGAGGTCGCCCTGTGCAATGGCGCGGGTCAAAGCGGATGCTTCATCAAGTGAACGCGAAACATATTGGTACAAGCGAATGCCCATGAACAAACCAATGCCGACGATGGCGAAGGAAACGCCGCCAAGCCAGATGAGCGTGCTGCGCAGTCCCGCGTCGTTTTGCTTCCGAATGGCCTCCGCGCGAGTAATTTCGGCGTCGACGAGCTTCGCGAGCGATTCTTCCGCGCTACGGATGGCACCCTTGACGGGCTCCATGGCCTTGTCAGCGCTCCACGCATAGTTCATGCGTCCCTCAGCGATGTCCTTCAGCACTTTGCGGAAGCCTGCCGCGTAGGCGGAGGCCGCCTTCTGCATGGCCTCAATCGTTTGCTTGCTCGCTGCGTCGGTCGTTGCTTTGGCGTATGCATCGATGCTCGAGGTAGAGATCTTCTTGGCCTCCTCCCAGCGCTTGACCTGTTTCGCGAGCACTTGCTCTTCAGCGAGACCCAAAAAGGCATCCTTCTCGAAGCGCCGCATGTTGACGAGTGACCAGCGCGCTTCCGCGAGCCGATCAGCCTGAGCCATTTCATTGGTGATCAAGCTCTCGCTACGCACGACGACGTTGCGTAGGTTAGCTGCGGAGAGGATCGAGATAACGACTGCGCCGACGACGAGGATGCCAAGTGCGCCGATGAGTCGCGCACGCAGAGACAGGGACTTGAGCGTGTTTGGACACCAAGGGGTTACGAATGCTCAGGATTACTCCGGTGCGCGAGGTCACCCAATTCGAAATGAAAAGCGTGTTTTCCCACCCGTTTTTCTAATAGCTGTGTCAAGTCGCTGTGTGGCAGCACCCATAGGGGCACCTAGGTGCGGTTTGTTACAGCGAGGTTAAAAAACGATGACGATCTGGAGCAGAGTGACGGTCACCGATCTGCCGCGACGCAGGCTAGCGCGTGCTGGGTTCGAAGCCAGTCTCGAGCGTCGACAGAGCAGACTCCGCATAGTCCATCGCTTCTCGCGCCGCGGGCCGAATCAAGTCGAGCACCCGTTGGCCACTGTGGGCGCCAGAGCCGTTGCGCCCTTGACCTCGTAAATGTTGCTCAGCTTCTTGGCACGCACGCCACATCGCCGCCGCACCAACGGTCATCGAGAGTCCCTTTAGCGAATGCAAGTAGGCCAATGCTGCGTCAGTGTCGTCGCTGCTAAGCATGCGCTCGAGCTTGGGGTCGCACAGATCTAACTCTTCTAAGTAGGCCGTCAGCGCGTGGCGCAGCAAACCTGTGTTTCCGCCCAATGCCGTCAATGGTTGTTGCAGCTCGCTTGGGAGCGGTGGAGCGGGCGCGCCCGCGACTGACGATGGTGTTGTCGGGGCGCTTGAACCGGCATTGGCTAGGCTCGTCAAATCGCCAGAAACGCGGCGCATCTCGCGTACGTGCGACAGCAGTTGGACAAGGTAGTCGATGTGAATCGGCTTACTCACATAGTCGTTCATCCCCGCCGCGAGGCACGCCTCGCGGTCGCTGGTCATCGCGTTGGCAGTCATGGCAATGATCGGCAACTCAGTGAACCCCATTTCGCGCCGGATGATTTCCGTTGCCCGAAGTCCATCCATGACTGGCATTTGCATATCCATCAACACGGCATCGTAGCGGCCACCTGCGCGAGCAACTGCGGAAGTTCCTTCGCGACCGTCATTGGCCAACTCAACCGTGGCGCCTTCGGTTTCCAGCAATTCCTTTGCGATGAATTGATTGAGCGAATTGTCCTCGACGACGAGGATGCGCATCCCAGCGAGCCTTCCCGCCCCATCTGCTGTGGCGCTGGCTGCGCTGGCGCTCATGCTAGGCTGCACATTTGCAGCCGTGGTGTCGGGCGCGGCAGCGAGCGTATCCGTCAACGCCTCGACCAAGGTTCCGTTGCTGATCGGGCGTACCAAGCTGGCACTGATAAGTCCGGCCGCACGTTGATCGACGGGGAGCGACATCCACGCCTCGTGCGATGCACTCGAAAACAGCACCACAACTTTCGCGTCGCGCCCGTTCGCGAGCGCGCGGAAGCGCAGCAAGGTATCGGCACCGTCGAGTCCATCGAGGTTCCAATCGAGCATGATGAGGTCATACGGCTTCACGGCGGGGTCACTAACGCGGCGGATCGCCTCGCTGCCCGAGGCTGCATGGGCCACATGCGCACCCAACGCTAGGCAAATTCGCGTCAGCGCGGCAACACTCTTTGGATTGTCATCGACGATCAATACGTGCGGCGGCGACCCCAAACGCTCCATCAAGTTTTGCGTTGCTTGCGCGATGTCGGGTTGTGACACGGCGACATGCATGCTCAGCCGAAAGCTAAACGTGCTGCCAAGTCCGCGTGTACTCTCGAGGCTGAGCTCGCCGCCCATTAGATGTACCAGACGCCGTGAAATCGACAAGCCCAAGCCGGTTCCGCCATAGCGGCGACTGGTCGAAGCGTCTGCCTGTGCGAAGTCTGAGAAAATCTTTGCGTGCTGATCCGCGGCAATGCCGATACCCGTGTCCGTGACAGAAAACAGTAGGGTGGCATGGGTGTTGGTTCGCTGCACTAACTTGATGCCGATCACCACCTCGCCGCGTTCCGTGAACTTGACCGCGTTGGCGCCAAGATTGGTCAATATTTGCTGCAAACACGTCGCGTCCCCGACGAGACCGCCTGGGATCGACGGATCAACATCGAATATTAGGTCAACTGGCTTGGCGCCAAGCGTGGTCGCCAAAATGGCGGAGAGGCTTCGCATGACGCTGTCGAGCCGGAAAGGGCGCTCGTCCAGCGACATTTTTCCAGCGTCGATCTTGGACAAATCCAGCACGCTATTGAGCAGTTTCATTAGCGAGGCCGCCGCGCTTTCTGCCTTCTGCACGAAGTCCATCTGCCTTGCATTCAAGCCAGTTCGCTCGAGAAGCTTGAGCATGCCGGTGATGGCATTCATCGGCGTGCGGATTTCGTGGCTCATGTTGGCGAGAAACTGCGACTTCGCCAAATTGGCGTCCTCGGCGCTACGGGTGGCGGCCTCAAGTTCGGCGGTGCGGCGCGCGACGCGGTCTTCCAAATCTACGTTGATTAGCATGAGCTTCTTTTCGGCGCGATACAGATAGAAGGCCAGCCCGACAAGTATTCCTAGGAGAGCTAGACTCGCTATGCCAACAATCAGCGATCGGTCGCGCCAGCCAGCAAGTGCGTCTTGGGTGCTGATTCCCACAGCGACGTAGAACGGGTATCGATCCAGCGCGCGAAAGCTGATGATGCGGCGCTCCCGGTCTAGGTAGGAACTTGAGGTGATCGTGCCCGCGCGTGCACCTGATTCGATGGCGCGTCGGGTGGCGTTGCCAGGAGGTTGAACTGAGCCGCGCGCGTTGGGGATGATCGGCCAGCGAACGACCTGTGAGAACGAGTCGCTGCGGAAAATGGCGACCGCACCGTTGGGACCGACTTCCAAGCTGCGCAGGAGTTGCTCAAAGAAACCTAGATCAATTGAGCCGGTGACAACACCAAGAAAGGCCGCGTTCTTGTCACGGATGGCACGCGCAATGATCAGGGTGGGCCGGTGCGAGACGTCCGCTAGTAGTGCTGTGGAGAAATAGGTCTCATCGAGTTGAGAATCGCGTGCGCCTGTGAAGTAGTCCCGTCCAGAAGTGTTTGGGCTTGGGACGCCTAGGTCAGTCGATGTGTAGAGCTGATTGCCCGCAGCATCCCATATGCTCAGCGCCTTAAGTTCCGGGAACGACCACATGTTGCCGCTGAGGCGCTGGTTTGTTACGGCGGCATAACGGGCGCTTGTTGATGGTTCCATGACCTCGCGCGGCAAACTCTCGGCAAGCACCCGCACGTGGGTTTCGGCGCGTCTAAACGTCGCGTCAAGCCGCGTTTCCACCAGGGCCGCATAGTTGCGCGAGGTCGTCTCCGCAAGCCGGACAGCTTCCTGATAGCTGGCAACGATCTGCGCGACAAGCAGCAGCATGACCGCCACGAGCCCGATTCCAAAACCGACAACGACGGGACGGATGCGGTTCATCGAGCGAAGCCGTCGCAATGCGTCTGACCAAACTTGGTACTCATCGTACTCGTTGGAAGGCGATAGTTACCGCGGTAGAAAGTGGAAGGCGGCGTCCAAAGGAGGCTGCTTTGGGTACGCATGGTATGGATGATGATAGCCTAGCGGCCAAAAGCTGTCTGCGTGGACGTGTAGACGCGTAGACGGAGTCTTGCAAACGCAACGCACTAACCCAAAGGAAGAGCAGCATGCGGCAAGCTCGAGAACGCGCCCTGATCGAGGGCTGGGAACGCGTCAGCGTCTTGGTATTGACGGCTTGCGTCGCCGCTTGCCTCTCCGGATGTGTGGTGGTTACGGCACGCAGCGCGGCGTCGGCATCGCCCACCCCAGCGGTGGCAGGGGCCACGGCTTTGGATGCAAAGCCCTCGGTATCGGCGCTGGTTGGTAGTTGGCGCGTCGATCTCCGACCGACGCCCGATGCACCACCGTATTACCAGAGCTTCGTGATCGCCAGCGTCGAAACGGGTCGGTTCACCGGAAGTTTTTATGGCGCACCGATTTCTGAGGGCCGTATCAACCTGGATTGGGGTGCGCACCGCATTGCGTTCGTTACCGGTGACGCGAGCACATCCTATTACCATTCAGCCGTGTTGCGCGACGGCCGCCTAGAAGGGCTGACCCGCGCCCCTGGGCGTGGGTTCTTGGCATTCTGGACGGCAGAGCAAGAAAAGCGCTGAACTTGCTAGGCGGTCGCTAGGCGCGGCTTTGCGAAAGGAGCGAGTGGAGGGTTGGAGCTGCTCGTCGCCTTGGTGCGCACAGCCACCTCCATCACAACATCAGCATCGCGGTAGATGCCGCATCCCAGCACCCAGCCGCGGCTTTCGATCACGTACGACGACTTCGGCTTGATCTTGCCATCCAGCGGGCTGGCGATTTCGTAATCGATCCATCCGCCGCCGTGAGAGGCGACCTCCCAGCCTTTGTTGTAAAGCAAGTTGCCATCGAGACCCGGTAGCTCAGTTACCGCCCTGCCTACATTTGCGGCGTTGGCGCCAAACACGCGGAAGATGCCATCGCGGTCGAACGCAAAAATGTAAAGGTCGCGATCGATGAAGCCACCAGCAGGATCCATGAGTTTGCTGAACGCACCTTGTTGGCCGAGCGTATCGACGAGCTGTCTGGCCGAGCGAGCGAGGTCGCGCGCTTCGTCCGCGGTACCTTGCCGGAGGCGGATGTTGGCAACGGCTTTGGATAGAACTTGTGCCCGAGCAAGCAGCTTGTCCGAGCGCTTAGACGATTCAACAACGAGTTGAGCGTTCTGCACAGTGAGCTCGTCGAGGCTGCCGATCGACTGCACAACCTCTTGCAACGCGGCGCTCTGGCCTGCGCTTTCGTCATTCACTCTGGTGATACGGGTGCATACATCTTGGATGCCGCCGACCAGCACAGACATGGTCTGCTCGACTTGCGAGAAGATCTTCGCCGAGTCTGCGATGCGCTCGGTTGAGTTACTGATCAGGCTACGGATTTCTTGCGAGGCTTTTTGGCTCTGATCGGCAAGCGCGCGAATCTCACTGGCTACCACAGCGAATCCGCGTCCGGCTGAACCCGCACGTGCAGCTTCGACCGCTGCATTGAGCGAGAGTACGTTGATTTGAAACGCGATGGCGTCAATGGTCGAGACGATTTCTTCCATGCGTGACGCGAATTTCTGTAGCTCTGTCATCGCGCTCGCCGACTTTCGTACCTGATCCGCGCTCGCGACAGCGGACTTGGTTAGTGCCACCGCGGAGTTGCTCGCTTCAGACAGTGAAATGCTGTTCTGCGCCACGGTTTCCGCGACGCTTCGCATGGCCGCGGAGGACTGCTCAAGGCTCGCCGCCTGTTCTTCGGTGCGACCCGAGAGTGCTTGGTTGTCTTCCGCAAGGCGTTGTCCCGTCGTGGACACCATGGACGCGCTACTACGCACGTCTGCCACTATTCGCGAGACGTTTTCCGTCATCTCTTCGGTGGCGCCGCTAAGTGCCGCGAGTTCGTCATTGCCGAACACACGGGTGTGGCGCGTCATGTCGCCATGGGCGACTGCTTCCATCGATTCCTGAATGCGCCGCACGCCGACGGTTGTCGAGATGTAGAAACAAAACGACAAGTAAAGAACGACCAGTACGCCAAACATGGCGGAACTGGTGACTAGGATCGTCGAATGCAGTTTCGCGCCGTTGCGTGCAGCAAAGGTGCTTGCCAAATGCGAGCGAATTTCATTGCCTGCCTTTTGTACTGCATTGACGGCGTCAGTGCCCGCAGCAAAGAAGGCTTCCGGATTGCCCTGTGGCTCTGCGCTGGTAAAGAGCGCTTGCGCGTTTTCTGAGAATTGCTTAACACGAGCGTCAGCGTTGGTCCAACCCTCAATCGTTGGACCTCCTGCCCGCCCTGATGCAGCGAGAGAAAACGCAATACCGGCCTTTCGGTCTTCTGCCGAACCTAGACGAGAGAGTAGCGTCGCCAACGCTATTGGCGTCGCGGATTGCTTGGTTAGCATCCCAGCACCCAATTCCCTGGCTTGACCGACGGCTTCGCCTAGCGGGATAAGGTGGTTGATGAGCGCGTCGATCAGAAAATACGTATCAGCGTCTGGGTCGAGTAGCAACCCGGAGCGCTCGCCGATGATCACGATTGCCTGCCGGACTCGGTCAATCGCGGCCGAGTGTGCAGCAAACGACTGCGGCGTCGCGCTACCTGCGCTGAAGTTCAGCGCTTCCTTGATTTTGTCTCGATCAGCTGCCCACATGGTTTGCATGCCAAATCGGTCGCTCGCGAATGCGTCGTCGATTAACGCTAGGTCTTTCTCGAGCTTAGTGCGTACGTCAGAGCGTGCCGCGCTGACGCCGCTATCGCCCACGATCAAACGGTTCGTGAGTCCCCGATGCGATTGGAGCTGCGTAGCCGTGTCGACTAGGTGGCCGATCGTGGTCAAGCCGAACTGGGCGTTTCGAAGGTAGTCAAGCTCGTTGTGTCGATCTCGAACATGAAGCGCGAGCACCAAGATAAGCGGGGCGAACAGAAACGCACCCAGCAGCGAAAGCTTGGCACGCATCCTGATTTTTTCCATGATCGACATGCCCGGACCGAAAATGCGCAGTGTCATCTGCGAAATTGCGGTTGGTCCAGTACTCGTTCGGGCGCTTGCTTGCCCAGCCATGGGTTACTCCCATTGTCTACGTGGGTGGGAGTATCGCGTCAGCCTGTCGATGGCAAAGGGCGGAATTCGTGGTTGATTCGCGCCCTTATCTGCCGTTTTGGGTCGTCGGAGCGAATCAAGTAGGCGCGAAACCTAGACGACGTGACGAGGGCGCTCAGCGCGCTTCAAGGTAAACCGAAACTGCGCGCCGCCGCTAGGGCGATTGAGGGCGTCGATGGTCCCACCGTGGAGCACGATGATGCGCCGACAAGTCGCGAGGCCGAGGCCGAATCCGGGAAAGTCCCGTTGGTGGTGGAGCCGCTGGAATGGCGCAAACAGCTTGGCAGCGTTTTCAGGGTCGAAGCCCACGCCATTGTCAGCAACACTGGCTTCGATCATGTCGGGACTCGTCGCGCACGGACCGATGGCCACTTCCACACTCGCCGACGGCGTCTTCGACGAGAACTTCACCGCATTGCCGATGAGGTTATTGAGCACCTCACGGATCAACACGGGATCGGCCAGCACATTCCCCTCCCCGTGAACATTGAAGTTCACCGCCGCACCCACATTGGTTTTGATGTCCGCCACGACCGACTCGGCGACTTCTCGCAACGGCACTTCGGTGAGGCCGGTCGAGAGACTATTGCTTTGCGCCAGCGACAACATACGCTCAAGCATGGCCAGCATGCGCTCGCTCGATTGCTGGGTGCGAACCAGTAGTTCTGAAGCCTCCGCGACCTGGCCCTTCTCCAACTTGCGCTGCGCGAGCGTGGTGAACCCAGAGACTTGGCTGATCGCGCCACGTAAGTCATGCGCAACACGGTGGGAAAATGCAGCGAGCTCGGCGTTCGACTCTTTGAGCTCGGCTGTTCTTTCTTCCACAGTCTTCTCAAGCGATAGATTGATCGACCAGAGCTCTTTTTCGGCGCGCGAGCGAGCCTGTAGCTCTTTCTCTAACTGCGCAGCAGCGCGCTGCTGATTCCTTGCCAGCACATAAACGGGCACGATCATCATGGTCAATTCGACGATGAAGAACACAACCTGCGGTAGCGGCGGTGCGGTAAACCAGCGAGGTATGCCAAGCGCGCTACTGCCACCAAATGCGATCAGACTGCAGACGGCAACTGAGCCCACCAGCGCAAATAATCCCGCGCGAAGCCCGAAAAAGATGGTGAAGTGGATGACGGCGGGAAAGAAGAGCATGTACTGCGTCGGAGGTGCAGAAAGTGCGAGTGCCGTTGTAATCGCGATGAACGCCCAACACAGAACGTGGGAGGCGAGCTTAAGGTTGCCGGCTTTAAGCGCGCTGCTGATCGCATAAAGCGTGGCGAGCCAAGCAGCAACAAAGCCGTATGCACCTAGGGTGTTGGACGAGAAGAAGGGGGCATAGACCAGCGCGATGTATAGCAGCAGCGCCTGATGCATTCGCAAGATGGCCCAAAGGACCTCGGTTCGAATATTTTCCGGTGTCGTTGGAACAGCTGGCGCTCGCAACTCGCGAAGCATGCGGTCGAGCACGGATTCGAATCCGGAAATCAAGCTGTAGACCTTTCTGCAAGTTGAGGTGCTGCTTGACGTTTAGCGGGTGCGCGGGTGTCAATGGTTTGCTGCAGTGCCGCCCGCGCGCATAAACTCCGAATCTGCTTAGGCATTGTCATTGTTATTCGTTGTCAGCATTGCTTAGCTCATCCCAAGGGGGATCGGATCAACACGTTGGCTCGACGGGATACATTAATTCAATTAGTGACCAAGTCAAAGACTAATATAGACGCAGAAATGCCCATTTCTTTAGTACATTGGCCGTGCGAAATAGTTGGAATTATTTTTGAGCGGGGAACCGCACTGCTAGTTATGCGGTGCGTGTTCAGCCGCACGCGCTTGCTAGCGCGTCCGTCGCGTCCGCCAGATCTGCTCCATCTCCAGGTACGTGAAGGAAGCTGACCAACCGATCAGCACGAATCCCGTCAATGCTTCCGTGCCGGCCATGAAGCGGATTGGCCCCTGCGGCGAGAGGTCACCGAAGCCGACGGTCGTGAAGACAGTAGCTGAGAAGTAAACGTGATCGAAAATATTGGTGCTAATCGACCCCGTAATGCGGCCGGCTTCGGGGTAAAAAAGTAGTAAGTGATACCCAAGGCCGAAGAGCCAAATCTCTGCGATGTGCAGGCCGATCAACGCCAGCACTGCGTACAGCACCACGCGGCGTTTGGCATAGGCGACGCTAGAAATTCGGCGACTGACCCAATTGAGCCCCTCGTAGTGCAAGAGCACGGCGAGCAAAACGGCAGCCATGGTGCAGCCGACAACAGCCAAGTTGGCACCCCAATTGGCGTAAGAAACGGCTTGTACAGCCGACGTCGCGGCGTGTGTGGCGGAATCTTGCATCGCACCAGCATACGCCGCGGTTTCGCGATACGTTTGATCTAGCGCAGGAAACGCCAAAACAATAGCCGCTTTCCTGATGCGCGCTGCGCACGCCGCAGAGGTTATGGGCAAACGACTCCGACGGTCGCGGGCGTCGTGCATGAACTTGACGGCCCCGTTGCACAGAATGCCGCTCCCGCAACAAGCAGCGTCGAGTCCGCACCGTCAGCGCGGTCGAGCGCGACAATATCGAACGACCGATAGTTCGCGCCCGCGTCGATATAGAACGTGGCGTTGTCTGTCGCGCCCGCTGCGGTGCAGGTGGTGATGGTCCGGCTTGACACTAGGTTGCCCGCAAAATCAAAGAAATTGATTTGTCCTCTTTCGCGTGAGGAGGCGAGGGTACTGCTTTGGTTAAAGAGAGCGAGCGTAATACCCAAATGTCGCGCGTCACTCGGCACCGTGAATCGCAGACGCTCTGCGTTTAGATTGTTGCCACTCACGCTGGAGGACGTACAGCTAGTATCGATGACGCCGATCCCGTTCGAATCTGCGCTGATATTCACCGGTGAGTAGCTTGCAAAAGCTTGGACGGTAATGCCGTTGATCGCGACGATAGGATTCTGTCCTGTGCAGTTGCCGCTGAAGCTGACGCCGGCCGTGCTCAGTGCAGTTTGGGTGAAGCTCGCGGATGTGGGTACTGTTGGACATACTGAGCCTACTGTCGCAGGCGTTGTGCAAGAACTTGCCGGACCCGAGGTGCAAAACGCGGCGCCCGCGACACGTAGCGTTGAGTCTGTACCGTCTTCGCGATCGATCGCAGTGATGTCGACGTACGAAAATGTCGTGCCGGCGTCGATGTAAAAGGTTGTGTTGGCAGAGGAGCCGGATGGAGTGCAACTGGTCAGCGTGCTGCGAGAGACTAGGTTGTTGGCGGAATCGTAGAAATTGAGTTGCCCTCGCTCGCGCGAGGAGAGGGCGGTCCCGCTGCGGTTGAATAGCGCGAGCGATAACCCGAGATAACGAACGTCGCCTTGCGCCGTAAAACGCAAGCGCTCAGCGTTGCCGTTGGCACCGCTCACGCTTGAAGATGTGCAGGTGTTGTCAATCACGCCGATGCCGTTTGAATCTGCACTGACATAAACCGGTGAATAGCTGGCAAAGGCAGTGATCGTAAGGCCGTCAAGAGCTGTGATGGGATTCTGTGCAGCGCAGTTGCCACTAAAGGCCACACCCGCAGCTGATAGAGCAGCTTGATTGAACGTCGCGGGTGCTGGAGGTGGCGGCGGGGTGACCGTGAATGTTTGAATTCCCGAGACTTGGCCATCGGGATTGGTGACCACCACCCGCCAAGTCGCGGCTGTATTGAACGCAAAACTTGCGCTTAGTGAAGTCGATGATGTGAATGTGGTGGCGACCGTGCTGCTGGCCATGGTCGTCAGGTTAGTGAAAGTAGCGGTTGCCCCTGATATGAAACTTGTGCCAGTCAAACTCATGGTCCGGGCAGTCGCCGAAGCGGCGAAGCTGGTTGGCGATGCTGCAGTGAGCGTAGGGCCGGTCAGCGAAGAGGTGACGGTGGCGCTCGTTCCAGTCAGGTTCCAGCCGGCGTTGGTACACAAGTAGTCCGCGCTAGCGATCGGCGCGGTCGCGCAAA
>JAJTHU010000011.1 GCA_021300055.1 Nitrosomonadaceae bacterium
AGCCCTGTCGGTGCCATTGCCGCCGAAGCTGTTTTCGCACAACGACCAGCAGTCCGTGTGGCAATCGAGTTCGCCCGAGGGCGCTCGCAAAGGCTGGGGCGGCCGCATGGGCGATTTGTTTGCTTCGCAAAATGCCAACTCGGTGTTTACGTGTAACTCGTTGGCGGGTGCTGCGGTGTTTCTGGCCGGCGACCAAGTGATCGCCTATCAAGTTGGTACCAATGGCTCCGTTGCGATCAGCGGTTTGTCAGGGACCTTGTTCGGCTCGACAACGGCGCGCGACCAGTTACGTAGCGTTATCACGACGCGGGGCACGAGCCTGCTGCAGCAAGACATGGCGACCATCGTCGATCGCTCGATAAATGCGGACGCCACGCTCTCTGCAGCGCTCGCGGCTGCGCCAGACTTTCCGGTCCCCGCGAACTTCGGCAATAACGCTCTAGCCAATCAACTGCGCGTCGTGTCGCGCATGATTGCGGCGCGCAATACGCTTGGTGCCAAGCGGCAAATTTTTTTGGTGTCGCTCGGTGGCTTTGATACGCACGCCACCCAGCTAAACGTGCAGCCGGGTCTACACACGCAGTTGGCTAACGCTTTGTCATACTTCAATAGCAATCTGCACTCGCTCAACATGAGCAACAACGTGACGACTTTCACGGCGTCTGACTTTGGCCGAACCTTGGTCGATAACGGCACCGCAGGCACTGATCATGGCTGGGGCTCGCACCACTTCATCATGGGTGGTGCGGTGCGTGGTGGTCGCTATTACGGTACCTTCCCCATCATGGGCCTCAACAATAGCGATGAAGTGGGTTCGGGTCGCCTGATCCCGACCACCTCTGTCGTTCAGTACGCCGCGACGCTCGCGACGTGGTTTGGCGTCAGCAGCGGCAATATGACGACTGTGCTGCCGAACATCGGTAACTTCAGCAGCGCCAATCTCGGCTTTATGACCTGACGGTGCCCGCGCTCGCCTAAACTTTGCGTTTTGGTTCAGAGGGGCAGATGAGCACCGCCAGCATTGAAATCCGCATGATCGAGCAGCGCGATGAATCGCGCTGGCGTGCACTGTGGGAGGGCTATTGCCTGTTCTACGGCAAGCCACCCGATCCTGATGTGGCTGAATTCACTTGGGCCCGTCTCATGGGTAACTCAGGCACGCCGACGCGGATCTTCGGCTATGTTGCGGTCGACGAGCGAGACAATGTGATCGGCATCGCCAATTGCGTGCTGCATGAAAACACGAGCACACTTCGTCCGGTTTGCTATCTGCAAGATTTGTTTGTCGATCCTGCCGTGCGAGCGCGCGGCACCGGCAAGCAGATGATCGAATGGCTGTTGGCGCGAATGCACGAAGAGAAGTGGGCGCGCGTCTATTGGGCGACGCGCGAGGACAACTACCGTGCGCGTGGCCTTTACGACCAGTTCACGCCGCATAGCGGCTTCCTGCGGTACGTGATTTACAATCAAACGCTCTAGCGACGGCTGGATTGGTCTCGCGGTCTCGCGCGCCGCGATCGCTGCGCGAGCAAGTTGTCGTGAAATGAAACCCTAGTAAAGCGGGCGTTTTCAGCGAAAAGGCCTGAAAGCGCCCGTGGATGCTTGGGTTTGCGCTTGGCGCATCTGGTCGCCCCTGTCTGCATTTCATCTGCACAGGTTGGGGTTAGTCCTAATGGCGCTTGAATCCAGACGCGACGCGCCTGATCTGTGCGCTGTGTTCGCCGCTTTACCGGGCAGTTTCTTTAGGAGGAAGGTATGCGCTTTCTGCTTTGGATGATTCTCTTGGTGCTCTGCTGGCCTCTCGCGCTCCTCGCGTTGATCCTCTGGCCTATCGTTTGTGTGCTGACGTTGCCGTTTCGGCTGGTCGGCATTGCAGTAGAGGGCATCTTCGGTTTGTTGCGCGGCATTGTGCTGCTACCCGCGCGGGTGTTGGGCGGGCTGCGTCGGTAACTTGTCAGCGAAGACGGTGAGGTACTCGCGCGATAATGCGACTCTTCTCAACTGTCGCAAGCCCATCGCATGATGCCAACCCGCCTTGTCTGCCGCCCTCGTTGTTTCGTCTCTGCCTCTTTCGTGTCCGCCCGATTCGTGTCCGCCATCGTGCTCGTTGGCGTCGCCGCGAATGCGTTGACCGCCGCTGCGCAATCGACGCCAGCCAGTGGGCCGGTAGTAGGCGTGGCCGCCTTTAACATGGGCTGGGCGGGGACGCCTGCGGAGTTCCGCAAACACCTTGCGGTGTGTGCTGCGCCGACGGTGAATTGGTGCGACACACGTGCGCGTACCGAACGCGGTGCCAAGGCGCCAACCGACACCGAACGCGAGCGCGCCAACGCGTGCCAAGCGGCGACGATTACCGCCGCCGGTGGGCGCGAAGCCTCGATGATGGTGCCACCATGCAGCGCGTACCGCAGCAGCACGCCGCCTGCACCAGGGCAGCCGCGGCCTGATCCGGCCCGCACGCGTACGCCAGAGGCTTACCAAGAAAAAATCAATCAACTCACGATCACCGTTGAGAGCCTGATCGAACGTGAAAACGTCCGCGTGATTGCATTCCAAGAAGTCAGCGGTGCCGATGTCATTCGCCTTGTGCTCGGCAAGCACGCGAGCAAGTTTGACGTTTGCGCGGCCAAACACAATGCGTTCCAGAC
>JAJTHU010000029.1 GCA_021300055.1 Nitrosomonadaceae bacterium
CAGACGAAGCCGTGGTGCTGACGCCGCCGATTCAACTCACCTTGGAAAGCGCGATCGAATTCATCGAAGACGACGAGCTCGTCGAGATTACCCCCAAGACGATCCGCATCCGCAAGCGTTTCTTGCTCGAACATGAGCGCAAGCGCGCGTCGCGCGAAGCCGCGTAGGTTACAAAACGAAAGAAACAAAAGCCCCGCGATGCGGGGCTTTTTGTTGAGCAACAAACGTGGTTCGGGTGCGATTTTGAAGAGCGCCATTTGGCGCGCGTTTCCAGCCACGAAATCGCCTGAAAAGGCGCGCTGTTGCTGGGGTTTGTTATTGGTACGTTCGGTTCGACCCCGGCTTGCGCGGGCGAAGCGACGTTGGCTTATCCGGCGAACCGCGGGCTTGTCTCCCTCAGCGCCTGCTTCGTCGCAACCGCGCCAATCGGTGTGCGGCTGGCCGCAAAATGCCCTAGGCGTTGGGTGACGGTGTGTCCCCCTGTGCCCCCCGGCCGATAACGTACTCAACATGAACTGGAAAGTCCTCTTACTTGCATGCGTCGTCGCTTGGGCGGCGAAGGAATGGGGTGGTGAGCAGCCGCTGCCGCCGGGCTGGTGGTGGGCGAGCACCCGAGCCGACACGGCGAGTTGCCAAGCGTTTTCGGACGCTAGACCGAGCATCTCCGCGCCACGGCCCATTTCACTACGCTGTGGAACGACCGCCCCCGGCTACGTTGCCGCACGATTCGCGTTTCCGCTCGAGGCTCACCGCGGTAAACGCGTCGCGCTGTTCGCGCAGGTTCGCGTTGAGGGCGTTGAGGGGCGGGCGCGACTCTGGTTGCGCGCTGATCGGCCAGGACAAATGGGCGCATCCTACGATGACATGGTTGGCCGCGAACTTTCCGGTACGACCGATTGGGTGACGTCGATCGTCCGCGTCGATGTGCCCGCTGACGGATCGACACTCTTCGGTGGAATTGCACTGGAGGGCAAAGGAAAAGTTTCGATTTCCAGCATGCAATTGGTTTCGGTGGGCCCCGATTTTGAGGTGAATGCGGCGGGGCAACCACGATGAAGACATGGTTGCTTCGCTACGCGCTTCATGAATCGAGCCCGCCACCTGACGGCGCGTTGGCGAGTTTTGGATGGTCACAGGCGCGCTGGCGGCAAGTGGGCTTGTTCATCGCGGCTGGCGCGTTGCTCTACGTGTGGGCCGCACAGCATTGGCTCATGTTTGCCCTCCAGCTTTGGCTCGGCTACGCGGGGGCAGCACTGGCGCTCATGTTGCTCCACCGGCATCGTGGCGCGAGTCCGCGCGGATGGCTAATCGCTGGTGCGGCGTTGCTCGGCGTGGCGCTTGGGACCGTTGTGTCGATGGTGCTGTGGTACGCGACGTTGGGCTCTGGTGTTTTTCGTTGGGCCATGTTCGCGTCGCAGTGGTGGCCACCGGTGTTGTTCGGCCTCTCGGTCGCGGGGTATGCATTGGTGCGCGATTTTGTGCGGAGCGCTCGGGCCGCGGCGATACGCGCGCAGCTCGCCATGGAGCGGCAGCGACAAGAAGCGGCCAAGCAAGCGGCCGAGGCACAACTGCGTTTGCTGCAAGCGCAGGTGGAGCCACACTTTTGGCTCAACACGCTGGCCAACGTGCGCTCGCGCATCAAGCGCGACGCCGACCTCGCGCGGGATGTGTTGGATCACTTGAGCGACTATCTGCATGTGGCGCTACCACGTATGCGACGGGAGCAATCCACCTTGGGGCGCGAAGTGAAGCTCTCCGAGAGTTACCTTTCCATCATGCGCATTCGCATGGGTACTCGTTTGCGTTACCACGTTGAGATGCGGCCGAGTGCGAGCGCGGCGCGCTTCCCCCCGATGATCCTGCAAACCATCGTCGAGAACGCAGTGAAGCACGGTGTGGAACCATCAGCGGAGCCATGCGAGATACGCATCACCGCGGCGGTCGAAGGCGCCGACGGTGCGCCGATCCTCTGCCTCACCGTCGCCGATACCGGCGTGGGCTTTGGCGCGGCACAAACCGCGGGCACGGGGATCGGCTTAGCCAACATTCGAGAGCGCCTGAAAGCGCTCTACGGTGGCAAGGCGCTGCTTGAGATCGCACCCAACCAGCCGCGCGGCGTGCTGGCCACGTTGACCATACCTTTTGAACTTGTTGAAGAAGAGACCGACGCATGACAACCGCTTTGATTGCTGATGATGAGCCCTTGTTGCGCGATGAACTGCGCGATGCGCTACGCGAGTGCTGGCCCGAGCTTGAGCTCGTTGATGAGGTGGCGGACGGCCTTGCCGCGTTGGAGGGCATCCGCCAGCACAAGCCCGATGTAGCGTTCCTCGACATCCGCATGCCGCGCTTATCGGGTTTGGAAGTCGCCGAGCAAGTCATGCGCGACATGCATGGCACGCACGTCGTGTTCGTGACCGCCTTTGACGATCACGCCATTGACGCCTTTGAACGCGGCGCGGTCGACTACGTCATGAAGCCGATTCGGGTGGCGCGTTTGGCACGCACCTGTGAACGGCTGCGCGCTCGAGCGGCCGCGCCGAGCACGGCTGCTGCCAGTTTGCAAGTGAGCGAGCTGCTTCGGCAGCTCATGAATAGCAACGGCAAGCCCAGCTATCTCAAGTTTGTCCAGGCCAGTGCAGGTAAACACGTGCGCTTTGTGATGGTCGATGAGATTTTGTATATGCAGTCCGATACAAAGTACACGCGCATCGTGACTGCGAGTGGCGACGCTTGGGTGCGCAAAACCTTGGTGGAGTTCGAGTCTGGCCTAGACCCAGATATGTTCTGGCGAGTGCACCGCAATACGATCGTGAACATTCGCGCGATTGATTTGGTCGTGCGCGAAGAGTTTGAGCGCTTGCACCTCACTATCAAGGGACGCGCTGAAAAAATTGATGTGAGTCGCCCGCACCAAAGCCAGTTCCGCGGAATGTAGGGGAAAACATGCGTCAGCCTTTTGTGCGTCATCTGCCTTATGTAACTTGCGCAACGTGCAAGTCGACGTTGCGGTGTTTGGTGCTCGCGCTCACGTTCGTGGTTAGCGTGACCGGGTGCTCGACTTCGTCGCCCCACGGTGGCGCAGCGCGGGCTTCCAAAGAGACCGGGGCTGCAGCATCGATGGCTGTCATCCAGGCGCCCTTCGCGTCAAGCGCTGCCTGGCACAAGCTGCCGACTATGCCTTACCCCGGCAAGCAGGACGACATTTACTTCGTGACGACACAACGCGGCTGGTACGGCAATGGGGCGGGCAAGCTCTACCGTACCGATGACGGCGGTGCTACATGGCAAGCGCTTTGGAACCAGCCGGGCACGTTTATACGAACGCTGGCGTTCGTCGACGCGCAGCGCGGCTTTGTGGGTAACGTCGGCACGGACTACTACCCTGGGGTCACGGATACACAGCCGCTTTATGAAACGCGCGACGGCGGTCAGACCTGGTTGCCCGTGCCTGCCTCGCGCATCGATGGTCCCGCCGTGAAGGGGCTATGTGCCATTGACATCGTGCGCGAGCAGCGGATTTTTCAGGGTGAACTGCGCGAACACGTCATCATCCACGCAGCAGGGCGTGTGGGAGGGCCGGGCTTCATCATGCGCTCAGTTGACGGCGGCGAGCAATGGCGCGTCATCGATATGCGCAAACACGTCGGCCCTATTCTCGACATCAAGTTTTTTAGTGCCCAGGTTGGGCTTGTTTTCGCGGGCACCGATGCTGATGTGGCCAAATCGAATGCCTTGATTTTGCTGACGCAAGACGGCGGTGAAACTTGGCGCGAGGTGTACCGTTCGACGCGTCCATACGAGCTCACGTGGAAAGCGTCGTTTCCAACCCGCGAGGTGGGCTACGTGACGATTCAGAGCTACAACCCGGATCGCAATGTCAGCCAGCGTGTCGTCGCGAAGACAATGGATGGCGGCAACACGTGGCGCGAGATTCCGCTCGTGGATGACTTTGCGGTACGACAGTTCGGTGTGGCGTTTATCGATGCGCAGATCGGCTGGGTGGGCACATCAACGACGGGCTTCGAGACACGTGACGGTGGTGCGAGTTGGTCGCGCGTGGAGATGGGGCGCGCCGTGAACAAGATACGCGTTGTTCGCGGTGCGCGTGAATCGGTCGCCTACGCGATTGGCGTGGACGTCTACAAATTCGCCGCGCCGCGTCGCGACTAGTGGGGTAGGCGATTGTTTGACGCATACACGCCAATAAAGACGCGCGTTTCCAGCCAAAAAATGCCTGAAAACGCCCGCCAATCATAGGGTTTTACTTCTTCAGGTGCTTGTCAAGAAACGCGAGGATGCGTTCATACGCCACCAGCGTGTTCTTCTTCTTGCTGAAGCCATGGCCCTCGTCGTCGAACACAACGTAGTCGACCGGCACGCCGTTCTTCTTTACCGCCTCGACGATATCGTCGCTCTCGGGCTTGATTACGCGCGGGTCGTTGGCACCTTGAATGACGATCATCGGTTTGCGAATTTCCTTAGCGTGGAACAGTGGCGAGGTTGCGATGAGGAAGTCGCGATCTTTCACGGGGTCGCCAATCTCTTCATACAGCGCCTTGCGTTGCGCTTCCCAGTATGGCGGGATGCTCTCTAGCGTGCGGATCCAGTTGGTTACACCAAAGATGTTGACGCCAACCTTGAACGCCTCAGGGCGGAAGGCGAGCGCCGAGGCGACCATGTAGCCACCGTAGCTGCCGCCCATGATGGCGATGCGTTCGTGGTCGATGTAATCCTGTGATGCCAGCCACGTTTTGGCTTCGATGCAATCCCAGAGCGGCTCACGGCCATGCTTGCGGTCATCTGCGGCGAAGAAGGTCTTGCCGTAGCCGGAGCTGCCGCGATTGTTGATACCCAACACGGCGTAGCCGTGGTTTACCAAGTGCTGAATCTGCGCGCTGTAGCCGCGGCGGGTTTGACCGCCCGGACCGCCGTGTACCCAGATGATCGCGGGTACTTTGTTCTTGGCCGATGCGCCTTTCGGCTTGTAGTAGATATTCGGAATCACCATGCCGTCGAATGATTTGAAGCGCACCACCGAGGCTTCAACCAAATCATTCGGGTTGATTTCTTTGGAAAGCGCTTGGGTGAGCTGCGTCGCCTTCTTTGTCTTGAAGTCGTAGACGAACAAGTTGCTCGGGCTGCGGTCGCCATTCAGGTAAAACGCCATGCGCGTGCTGTTCTTGGAGAACACTACGTTACGGATTTCACCACCGGGCAGCTTGGGCAGGGCGATTGGCGTCTCTTTGCCATCTTTGCCGACCTCGACCACACGGATGACCGTGCTGCCATCCTCATTGATGCCGGTTATCCGATAGCGCCCGTCCTTGGAGAAGTAGGTGTAGCTAATGTCCCAGTTGGCTCGCTCGTGATCAGCAAACTTGTCCGTCGCGAGGTCATAGGTGCGGATGTATCTGAATTCGCTCTTCTCATCTGACATCAGGTAGAGCTTTTTTGATTGCGGATCGAATGTTTCTGCGTCGAACGCAATATTGCCCTCGTGCGGCGTAATGCGCGTGGTCGTGCCCTTCACGACATCGTGTAGGAAGATGTCTGAGTCGTTGGTGGTGTTGGGCTTGTTGAACGCGATCCACTTCTCGTCGTCGCTGATGGTGGCGGGCTGCAGGCCGCTCTCGTTCTTGAAAAGCATAGTGCGTGCGTAGGTCTTCACGTCGACCTTGTAGATGTCGAAGAACTTCGGGTCGCGCTCATTACTGCCGATGTAGAAGACGTTATCGTTGCGGTTAAAGCCCATAAACATCGCGCGGAACTTGCCGCCGGGGGTGAGGGCGGTTTCTTTGCCGTCGAGCTCGCGGACGTAAAGCTTGTTGTTCTCGTCACCGCCGTTGTCGCGGGTGTAGATGATGCGGTCGTCGTTAGGGAAGTACGCAACCGCAAACGTCGTGTCGTTTGCTGACTTGGTTAGCGGCTCGGCTTTGCCGCCCGTGACCGGAATCGAGTAGGCGTTGAAAATGCCCGATTCGTTACTCGAAAACATGATGCGCTTCTCATCCGCGCTGAAAGACGCACCCGTGAAGTTGGTTGTCGCTAGGAACTGCGCGGCGGTGTACTTCTTTACTGCGCCAGGCACCGGTTTCGCGGCCGACACCTTCGCTGCGGGCTTGCTGGCAGGCGCGGCGGGTTGCGCGCTGGCGAGTGTTCCGACGGCGAGCATCGTGGCTAGGGCAGTCGATGAAACTAGGGTGGAGATCCGGCGGCCGGATGGGGAATGACAGTGCATGCGTTCCTCACAAATTGGGTTGTACGGGGGCGTAGCGGCGGAAGCTAGGGGAAACCGGGGGAAAGCGAGGGGCGCAGTATTACACCGAAATTGGCGATGTGGGGTCGCCCACCCCTGTGCATGCGATGAAATGCGGGGGCGGAGGATTGAGATGCAGGTGGGCCACGCCCCGCGTAGGCCGCCCGCATCGCTAGAATGTCGGATTCGCTATTCTTCGTCCTCGTGTCCATGCCGACCCAAGCCCGCAATTCGTCATTTCTGCTCAGTGGCCGATTCTTCCGAGTCGCTGCCGCGTTAGGGCTGGCGCTACTCGCTCAAACCGCCCATGCCGACGGCGGCATGTGGCCGTTTCATAACGTGCCGGTCGAGCAGATCAAGCAAAAGCACGGCGTCACGCTTACACCCGAATGGCTGGAGAACGTGCGCCTCGCCTCAGCGCGCTTTGGCTCTTCGTCAGCGTTTGTGTCGGCGGATGGCTTATTGCTGACCAACCACCACGTTGCCAAGGGGTGCATTCAGCGGCTCTCTACAGCGGAGAACGATCTTGCGGCAAAAGGTTTTCTCTCCGCGACACGTGCCGAAGAGCGCCGTTGTCCCGGCTCGGAGGTAACGCAGTTGGTGAGCTACATCGACGTGACCGCTCGAGTGACTGCCAACAATGCCGCAGGTGCCACCGACGCACGTGCGCGGCAGACCGCCATCACAGAAGTCGAAAAGCAATGTCGCGAAGAAACCAAGCTGCGCTGCCAAGTAGTGACGATGTATCGCGGCGCGCAGTACTGGCTTTATCGCTACAAGGTGTGGAGTGACGTGCGCCTCGTGTGGGCCCCCGAGACGCGCTTGGGTTTCTTCGGTGGCGATCCTGATAATTTTGTATACCCGCGCTATGCGCTCGACGTCGCGCTGGTGCGTGCCTACGAAGATGGTAAGCCGGTCGTCACGCCGCACTACCTGCGGCTTGCCAAAGATGGCATCAAAGATGGCGACACGGTGTTCTCGATCGGCAACCCGGGGTCAACGGATCGGTCCTTGACCGCTGCGGAACTTAACTTTTTGCGCATGCAGTGGTACCCGATTCGCGTAACCAACGCTGAGGGCGCACGCAGCGACCTACTGGAGTGGGGCGAGCTAAGCGCAGAGAATCAGCGTCGCGCGCTAGACCCACTGTTCGGTATCGAAAACACACTCAAGTCAATCCGCGGAGAGAACCGTGCGCTAAACGTCGAGCGCCTGCACCAGAACAAACGCGCCGACGAAGCTTTCTGGAAGGCCAAGGCCGCGGAGTTAACGGAAAAAGGTGCACTGCGCTTCAAGAGCGGCTCGGACCCGTGGGTGGCGATCGCGGCAGCGACCGAGAAGCAAAACCGCTATGCGTTCGAGATGACTGGCACCGAGTATGCGTGGGGCACCTTGTTGCGCGTGGCAAATGACATCGTGGCACTCGCACACGAAGCGCAGAAGCCGGCGGGTGAGGGCCTGCGCGCGTATCGCGAGGCCGTGCGGCCGCAACTTCGCAATACCATCAGCAGCAATCGAATTTGGTATCGCGATATGGAAACGATCCGCCTGCAAAGCAAGATGGAAGAGGCGATGAGTTATCTCGGCCAAGATCATCCGTTTGTGGCTCGCATGCTGCAAGGCGGCACACCGCAGGAAGCTGCGCAGCGCGTGATGGCAGGCACAAAACTCGATCAGCAAGGCGAACGCCGCGCGCTGCTTGAAGGCGGCCTGAGCGCCATCAACGCCTCCAACGACCCGCTGTTGGTGCTGGTGCGCGATCTGTACCCGATCTGGACGGCCATTCGCGAGCGTGATCAGCGCGAGGTCGAAGCGGTCAAGGAAGCGGCGCACGACGACATTGCGCGCTTACGTTTTGCGGTCAATGGGTTGAACGAAGCGCCCGACGCGACCGGCACCTTGCGCTTGGCGGTGGGTAAGGTCGCTGGCTTCGACCGCGATGGGATACTGAATCCGTGGACCACCACGTTTTATGGCCTGTACGACCGAAATATTGCGTTTGGCAACAAGCCACCGTTCGACTTGCCTGCAAACTGGTTGGCGGCGCGGGACGAGCTCAACCTCGCCACACCGTTTAATTTCATCTCCACCCTGGACATTATCGGCGGCAGTTCAGGATCGCCCGCCGTTAACGCTAAGGGCGAGTTGGTCGGCGTGATGTTCGACGGCAACCTTGAGGGCTTGGGCAATCGCTTCGCGTATCAGGAGCGCACGGCACGCGCGTTGGCGGTAGATGTGCGCGCGATTGTGGAGGCGCTCGACAAGGTTTATGGAGCGAAAGATCTATTGAAGGAATTGACGCCGCATTGGAAGTGATCGGAATGGATCTTGATTTGGTGTTGCTCTTCGCTGCCGTTTTACTCGCCGCCATCGCGGCTTGGATGGCTTGGCAATCTTCGCGCCGCGTCGATGCGTTGCGCGAGGAACTGACGCGCGAACAAGAAGCGCGTCACCGTGAAATGCTGGCCGATCTGGCTGATGGACTTGCGAAGCAGGGTGAGCGCATTGCGCAAAGCCAACTCGACGCGGGCGAGCGACTGCGCGGTGCGGTGAGTCAGGAGCTCTCGCTCACGCGCGAGTCTGTCAACAAGTTGCAGCTAGAGCAGACCCAGCGGTTGGCCGACAACAAAGAAACCCTGGTGCGCGAACTACTCAACCTCACGCAGCAACTCGGGCAGAAACAAGACCAGCTCAAGGCAGAGATGCTCTCGCAGACGTTAGAACGGCTCAACGAGCAAGCCCGCGCGCAACAAGAAGCGACGGCATTGGGGCTATCGCGCGCGTTGGCACAAGTGAGTGAACGCATCGACCTCTTGGCTAAAACCAACGACACGCGTTTGGCTGAGATCAGCGGCAAGGTAAATGAGCGCCTTGACGAAGGCTTCAAGAAGACCAACGAGACCTTTGTGAATGTGATCGCGCGTTTGGCAACCATCGATGAGGCGCAGAAAAAGATCGACGGCCTCACAACCAATGTGGTCAGCCTGCAAGCGCTCCTCGGTGACAAACGCTCGCGCGGCGCGTTCGGTGAGGTGCAGCTCGAAGCCATCATCACCAATATGCTGCCGTCGAACATCTATGAGTTTCAGTACACCTTCAACCGCGGCAAGGTGCGGGCCGACTGCGTGCTGAAGCTGCCCGAGCCGACCGGCATGATCGCGATCGACTCCAAGTTTCCGCTCGAGAACTATGAGCGCATGCTGGCGAATGAGGCCTCGACGGCCGCGTTTAAGGCGGACGTCAAGAAGCACATTGAGGACATCGCGGAGAAGTACATCATCCCGGGTGAAACCGGCGATGGCGCCGTGATGTTTTTGCCGGCGGAGGCCGTGTTCGCGGAGATTCACGCCCATCATCGCGACCTGATCGACTTTGCCGCACGTAAGCACGTATGGGTCGTCTCCCCAACCACCATGATGGCGGTGCTCAACACGGCGCTGGCGGTATTGAAGGACGTGGAGACCCGCAAGCAAGTGCACGTGATCAAGGACGCGCTCGGCAAGCTCGGCGCGGACTTCGGGCGCTTTCAGTCACGCATGGATGACCTCGCGAAGCACATCGGCCAAGTCAGCAAAGACGTCGAGCTTGTCCACACGTCGAGCCGCAAGATTACCGATCAGTTCCAAAAAATCGAAAAAGTTGAAATCGAACCAGCCGCGCTGCCGATCACGGATATTGCCGATAATGTGGTTGCGCTACCTACCCTGAAATCCGATACCTCAAGAGAACCCTGATGAACGCTCAGACCCAACGACGCCACCTCCTGTCCATCGCGCTCACTGGCGCGGCGATGCTTGCGGTGTGCGCCTCATCCTTTGATGCCATGGCCCAGATCAAATACCCAGAGACTCGCAAAGTTGAGCAGGTCGATACCTATCACGGTGTGCAAGTGGCCGATCCGTATCGGTGGTTGGAGGATGACAACAGTGCGGAAACCAAGGCGTGGGTCAAGGCGCAGAACGAAGTTACAGACAAGTTCTTGGGCGCGATGCCGCAGCGTCAAGCGGTGCGCAAGATTTACACCGACCTCTATAACTTCGAGCGCTTCGGCCTGCCGTTCAAAGAGGGTGGGCGCTACTTCTGGACGCGCAACGATGGCTTGCAGCAGCAGTCGGTGTTGTACACCGCGCGTTCGTTGACGGGCAAACCAACGGTCGCGATCGACCCAAACACCTTCTCCAAAGACGGAACGGTGGCGTTGACCGGGACGGTGCCGTCACGCGATGGTCGCTATTTGGCCTATGGTGTGGCAGTAGCCGGGTCTGACTGGCAAGAGTGGCGCGTGCGCGACCTCAACACTGGCAAAGACACCAAAGACGTCATCAAGTGGGTGAAGTTCTCGTCGGCTGAATGGACACCGGATGGCAAGGGCTTCTTCTACTCGCGCTACGATGCACCTAAAGAAGGCGAAAAGCTCACCGGTACCAATTTTTTCCAGAAGCTTTACTACCATCGCCTCGGCACCGACCAGTCGAAAGACGTGCTGGTCTATCAGAACCCGACTGAGAAGCAGTGGGGCTTCCAAGCCCAAGTGAGCGATGATGGTAAGACGCTCATCATTTATGTTTGGAAAGGCTCCGCCCGCAAGAACGGCCTGATCTTTATGCCGCTGAAGAACGGCTCGTTCGTACCCGGCGTGCCGCAAACAATTACGCTCGATTTCGATGCGGAGTACGCGCCACTAGGCGCGCACGGCTCAACGCTTTGGGTGCGGACCGACAAGGGTGCGCCTAAGGGGCGCATTGTGGCGATCGACCTCAACAATCGCGCCCACGACAAATGGCGCACCGTCGTTGCGGAGACAACTGACACGTTGACGAACGCGAGCCTCGTCGGCGCCAAGTTGATCGCGCAATACCTGCAGCATGCGGCGACGGCTGTTCACCTGCATTCGTTGAACGGGGAACTGGAGCGCAAGGTTACGCTACCGGGCGTCGGCTCGGCTGGGGGTTTTGGCGGCCGCTTCAAGGACACCGAGACCTTCTACAGCTACACCAGCCTGACGACTCCCGCTGAGATCTATCGTTTCGACCTCGTTTCGGGTAAATCCACGCTGTTCAAGCGTCCGAAGACAGCCTTCGACACGACCCAGTACGAAACGCGTCGGGAATTCGTCACCAGCAAAGACGGGACGCGCTTCCCGATCTTCATTGCACACCGCAAGGGACTGAAGCTCGACGGCAACAATCCGACCTTGTTGTATGGATACGGCGGCTTCAACGTGCCCGAAACGCCAAGCTATCGCGTGACCGCGTCTACCTGGATGCAAATGGGCGGCGTGTATGTCAGCGCGTCGATTCGCGGCGGCGGTGAGTATGGCGCCGAGTGGCACGAAGCGGGCACCAAGCTCAGAAAACAGAACGTGTTTGATGACTTCATCGCCGCAGGCGAGTGGCTGGTTGCGAACAAAATCACTCAGCCATCGAAGTTGGCGATTAACGGCGGCTCAAACGGCGGCCTGCTCGTTGGTGCAGTGGTGAATCAGCGGCCTGAGCTGTTTGGTGCCGCTATCCCGCAGGTGGGCGTGATGGATATGCTGCGCTTCCACAAGTTCACGATCGGTTGGGCGTGGGTGTCGGACTACGGTTCATCGGATAACGCGGAAGAGTTCAAGGCGCTGCGTGCGTATTCGCCGCTACACAACATCCAATCTGGCAAGAAGTACCCGCCGATTTTGATCACGACCGCTGACCACGACGATCGCGTCGTGCCCGCTCACAGCTTCAAGTACGCGGCTGCGCTACAAGCTGCTGACACGGGCAACGCGCCTAAGTTGATCCGCATCGAGGTGAGTGCAGGCCACGGCGCGGGCAAACCGACATCCATGATCATCGACGAGCGCAGCGACATCCTCTCCTTTATTGCGAATGCATTTGGGATGGAAGTGAAGTAACCCATGAAGCTGATCGCCATCGCGGGCTACTCGGGTAGCGGCAAGACCACCCTGATCGAAAAGGTCATCCCCCAGTTGGTGATGGAGGGCTTGCGCGTGTCGCTCATCAAACACGCGCATCATGAGTTTGATGTGGACGTACCCGGCAAGGACTCGCACCGCCATCGCATGGCAGGTGCGACCGAGGTGCTTGTCACATCCAGCAATCGCTGGGCACTGATGCACGAACTGCGTGGAGCGCCCGAGCCGACGTTGGAAGAGCAGCTCGCGCATTTCTCGCCGTGCGATTTGGTGATCGTCGAAGGCTGGAAGCACCATGCCATCCCAAAGATCGAAGTACACCGCAAGCTCGCCGATAAACCGCTGCTGTTCGTTGAGGATAAGCACGTTGTCGCGGTGGCAACCGATGAGAAGCTCGCCACGGATCTCCCGCAGTTTGGGCTAGAAGACGCAGAAGGGGTTGCGCGCTTCATCATCGAATATCTTGGACTGAAAAAATCCGTCTTGCAGAGAGTGAAGTGATGTTGAAGGTGCTGTATTTCGCGGCACTCCGCGAGGCGATTGGTGTGGCCGAAGAGAGAGTTGCTTTGCCGGCGCCCGCCACAGTTGGCGCGCTGGTCGAAGCGCTGCGTGCACGTGATGGCAAGTACGCCGATGCGCTGGCCCCTTCCCGGCGCTGGCGCGTGGCGGTGAACCAAGACATGGTTGGACTCGATGCCGCGCTCAAGGCCGGTGATGAGGTCGCCATTTTTCCGCCGGTGACCGGTGGGTAGCATGCCGACGATCCGCCTCCAAACCGAAGACTTTGACCTCTCGCACGAGTGCGCCGCGATCCGCGACCGCAGTCGCGCGATTGGCGCCATTGCGTCTTTCGTCGGTGTGGTGCGCGATATGAACGATGGATCGGGCGTTTCGAGCATGACGCTTGAGCACTACCCGGGCATGACCGAGCGCGCGCTCGAAAAAATCGTCGCGGAGGCTAGCCAACGCTGGGATGTGATCGACGCGACGGTCATTCACCGTGTCGGTACGCTACAGCCGCAGGACCAAATCGTGCTCGTGGTGGTTGCATCTGCGCACCGGGGCCATGCGTTCGCGGCGTGTGAATTCATCATGGACTACCTCAAGACGGACGCGCCGTTCTGGAAAAAAGAAGCGACTCCTCAAGGCACACGTTGGGTCGAGGCGCGCGCGAGCGACGACGACGCCAAGCAGCGCTGGGACAGCAAAGGCTCCGCAACTTAACCTTTCCCTCTCGATATGACCGCATCCCCCAAATCGACCGCACGCAATGTGCTCGGCGGACCTCTGGAAGCTTGCTGCTTCGAACCAATGACCGGCTACTTTCGCGATGGCTTTTGCCACACGATCGATGAGGACCGCGGCTCCCACACGGTCTGCGCGATCATGACGGACGAATTCTTGGCGTTCTCCAAAGCGCAGGGGAATGATCTGTCTACTCCGCGCCCTGAATACGCCTTCCCCGGCTTAAAGGCCGGCGACAAGTGGTGCGTGTGCGTATCGCGTTGGGAGGAAGCCTTCGTCGTCGGCAAAGCGCCGAAGGTCGTGCTTGAAGCCACGCACGAGCGCGCGCTCGATGTCGTGTCGCTCGACGAGCTGCGTGCCAACGCAGTGATCTAGGCGTCCTCCACCAAAACTCGCCTATCCGCGGGCGGTTTCAGGCGAAAGCGCGGTATCGACAGCAAATCCCGACCTACTGCGGCGAGTCGGGGCGGTATAGCTCACTCACGGAAGCGGGCGAGGCGATGCTTCAGTTCGTCGGCAAAGCGCTGCGCTGTGACGCCGTTGCGGTCGGTGAGTGGAGGCCTGCTGGCACAGGTGCGGGCTACTCGCCCGGCGCCGCCTGCTACGGCAACGCGTACGAGCAAACCTACGCGCTGTGCGGTAGTGGCGCGCTCCTCCGCTTCGTGTTTTTCGAATTGCCCTCAGAAACGGACTCGCCCGTCGAGTCGAGCGACCGCCTTCCCACCCTTGACGTTCCAAGCAATCGCATCGAAGCCGCAGCCTCGAAGGTGGTAGCGATTCGAAACGCCTCAACGCCTACGGCATCTGCGCCGGGTGTGCCACAGCGCGTGGTGCTGGTCAATTCAGCGCAGTCTGCGGTGATGGGGCGGTAGGGATACCGATCAAAGCGTACGTTGTCGGCATTCGCATATTTACAGCTACCTAAATATCATCCGACTCCGCGAACCAAAGCCCGTTCGGATAATTGACCTTCTGTTAGCTGTGATAAATGCCTGCGCGGACAATGTTGCGCGGGTTGATGAAGAGCGTGCGCTGCTCTCCGGCCTTGGCAACAATCGCGTGCTCTGTTTCGAGCAGGGCCTCCAGAGACATCGGTGAACGGCCCACCGCGCGCAAGTACAACTCGCTGCCGTCAACAAGCGATAGCTCCACCAACACTTCGAGCAAGCGCTGCTGCTTCTCGACGAACGCGGTCCGCCAACGTGGCCACTACCGCGCCAAAAGCGCTTCGTATTCGCTGCGATCGGCGAGTTGGGTCACATGATCGAAGCCTGGTGGAAGCGTGCAATCCACGGTAAGGTCGGTTTCAACTTCTACCCAACACACGTGTTCGGTATTGATGAGGTTGAACGGATTACTAACGCCGATGGCGACCGAGCGGGATGCGAAGATCCGCTCGGCGGTGAGACGATGTAGCACACGTTCGGCGGCACCGGGGCTGGGCTGGCTGTAACTTCCGACTTTGCCGTCGGCACGGTGGATACGAATATTTAGCAAGGGCGCACTTTACCGCAGCTCATTTGATGCTTTCGCTCGCTCGCGTATTCCTACAAGTCTGACCGCACTTCCATCGCGCGGTCGCGCTCTGCTTAGCCGCTAGAATCCTTGTAGATCGTCTGATTTGACCAAGCCGTAAGGCTTACAAAGGCGTGATCAACGGTCGGCCCCAATGTTCACATAAGGACACCATGCTCTCGTGCAACGCTTGGGTTGAAGGCTGGGGCACGGACCCATTGCCGAACCACCACTTCGCATCGAGCGTGATGCGCAGATTTGTGGGAGGCATTGGAATACTGTTGTGCGCACTCATTGTCCCCGGCGCGGCGGTTGAGGCAAAGACCTTGCGCATCGCGCTATCCGATGATGCCACTACGTTGGACCCCCATGTTGCCGATCTGATTGCCAACAATCGCCTGTTGCACAACATCTACGATGGGCTAGTCACGCGCGATAAAGATTTTAAGATCGCGCCCGCACTCGCCGTTTCTTGGTCGCAGCCAGATGCAAAAACGTGGCGCTTCAAGCTCCGGCCGAATGTGAAGTTTCACGACGGTTCGCCGTTCACCGAGGATGACGTCGTGTTCTCGCTTAACCGTGTCCTGCATCCGTTGTCGGCACTGCGCGCCAGCGTGCTCGGCGTGGCATCGGCAAGGCGCGTCGATGACCTCACGGTGGACTTCATCATGGCAGAGCCAAACGCGGTGCTGCTCAACCACTTGGTGAGTTTTCGCATCATGTCAAAGGCATGGAGCACCAAAAACGGCAGCGCGGTGCCGCAAAACTACAAGGACAAGGAAGAAACCTTCGCTGCGCGCAACACCAATGGCACTGGCCCATTCAGATTGGTCTCACGCCAACCGGATGTGCGGACGGTCTTAGCTGAGCACCGTGATTGGTGGGGCAGGGCGCCAAGCGCGTACGCGAGTGAAATGGGCGATCTCACGCAAGTTGAGTGGATGCCAATTAAATCGACGGCGACGCGGATCGCGGCGTTGCTCTCCGGCACAGTCGACCTGGTGCTCGACCCTCCCGTGCAGGACCGTGATCGCATCAAGAACACGCCGGGCTTCAAACTTCAGCTTGGCAGCGAGCCACGCGTGTTCTTCTTGGCGGTGGATGTGCATCGCGATGAGTTGCTCTACAGCAGCATCAAGGGGAAAAACCCGTTCAAGGATTTGCGTGTGCGGCAGGCGATGGCATTGGCTGTCGACGTTGACCTCTTGGTTAAGAAGGTCAATCGTGGCTATGGTCGCCCGACGGCGCTTATCGTGGGGAAAGAAGTCCAGGGCTACGCGGCTGAGCTTGATCGCCGGTCGCCAGCAGACGTCAGCCGCGCTCGGAAATTGATGGCGGAGGCGGGCTACGCGCAGGGTTTTGAGGTGACACTCGATTGTCTGAACCAAGTGCTGTTCAGCGAGTTCTGCCAAGGCATATTGCCGATGCTCGCGCAGATCGGCATCCGCACAAAGCTAAATCTCGTTTCGTTTACCAACATCTTTCCGAAGCTCCAAAAGTTTGATTCGAGCTTCTACATCATGGGCTACGGCGCGCAACCGATGGACGCGCTCGCGCCGATGCAGTCCTTGCTAAGGAGCGTGGACGAGAAGCGCAGCGACGTCAATAACTGGGGTCGCTACAACAACCGCCAACTCGATGCGCTTTTTGTGAAGATTGGCCGCGAGCAAAACATGGCTGCACGGGATGCGCTAATCCGCGAAGCGCTAATGGTGGTGCGCGATGACCTTCCTGTGATTCCGCTCATCCAGACGGTGCATGCGTGGGCAATGCGCAGCAACGTCGACGCGCCTTTCGTGCCTAATAGCCTGCCGTACTTCTACCGGTTTTCGGTGAAGTAACAGCGACGTCTAGTTGCTGCAGAACGCGTCGCGCGTCATGGCGACGATCTTGATGACGCGCTTATCGTCGATGCGGTAGAAGGTTTTCTTGCCCTCGTTGCGCGAGGTGATCATGCCGCTGGCCTTGAGGATGCCCAAGTGCTGCGAGACGTTGCCTTGTGTCGTGCCAACCGCCTCGACGATCTCGCCGACGGCGATCTCGCCAGAAGAGAGCAGGCACAAAATCTTGATCCGCAAAGGGTGCGCCATCGCTTGCATTGCCATGGCGGCCTGCTCGATGTTCTCGGTCTTGCCGATCAGGTCAAAGATGTCGCCGCTCTGAGCGCTTGGCTTCGCTGCCTTTGCCGACTTTGCCTGGGGCGCGGACTTCTTGGGTGAATTCTTGGGTGCGGTTCGAGGGGAGGTGGCCATGGGGGGAGTTTACCTAGCAGCCCGAGCGCGCAACAAGAAAAGCGAGGTCTCGACGGAAATTGACATAGGTCAGGCCGAATTGCTGCGCTGCGGAATGACAAAGCATTAGGATTAACTAATATTAGGCAACCCTAACGTAAGGCCGCCGGTCAAACGATGCCAACCAAGTACCCTGAATCAACCGTACCCGCGCAAACCGGGAGAGTGCTCAAGGCTCCCGAGCACTTCCTTTCTCAGGCGCAGATCGCCGAAGTGCAAGCGGGGCGTCGTGATTTTCTGCGCGGCGTGTTTGCGAGCGCGCTTGCCGGTGCATCTGCGACCGCGGGCGTCGCGGCCGCTCAGGCCGCTGGGGTCTCTGGATTCAAGGGTGACCCGAACATTCTCGAGTTGCCAGAGCACACCACAGGCCTTGGGTCGCCAGTCGCTGCACTTGGTTACGGCACGCCATCCAAGTGGGAGAAGAATTTGCAACGCCGCGAAAGCCCCGGGCTGACGCGCGTCTCGGCGGCATCCGTTTCTTTCTGTCCGCTACAGGGGCTGTTCGGCATCATTACCCCGAACGGTCTGCACTTTGAGCGACACCATCAAGGCTGGTGGGATATAGACCCGTCCAAACACCGTTTTATGATCAACGGCTTGGTGAGGAACCCCAAGGTTTACACCATGGACGACCTCATGCGTTTGCCGTCGGTTTCGCGCATGCACTTCATCGAGTGCGGTGCCAATACTGGCATGGAGTGGGGCAACGTTGCGGTGCCTACGGTGCAGTACACACACGGCATGCTAAGTTGCTGCGAGTTCACTGGGGTGCCACTTTCGGTGTTGCTTGAAGATTGCGGATTCGACAAGGTAAAGGGCAAGTACATCTTGGCTGAGGGTTCCGATGGGTCGAGCATGACGCGCACCATCTCGATGAACCGCGCGCTCGACGACTGCATCGTCGCCTACGCGATGAATGGCGAAATGTTGCGGCCTGAGAATGGCTACCCGCTCCGCTTGGTGGCGCCAGGACTGCAAGGCGTTTCGTGGGTGAAGTGGCTGCGTCGCATTGAAGTGGGTGACCAACCGTACGGCAGCAAGGACGAGGTGCTGCACTACATCGACCTCATGCCAGATGGTACGCACCGCCAGTACACCAGCATTCAAGAATGCAAGTCCGTCATCACCACACCTTCCGGCGGGCAGACTTTGCTCGATAAGGGGTTCTATAACGTCAGCGGCTTGGCTTGGTCGGGACGCGGCAAGATCAAACGGGTCGATGTTTCTTTCGACGGCGGCCAGAACTGGCGCACGGCGAAGTTGGAAACGCCTGTGCTGACCAAGTGCCTGACGCGTTTCAACATCAGCTTCGTGTGGGATGGCTCACCCTGTGTGCTGCAAAGCCGCGCGATTGACGATACGGGATACGTGCAACCGAAGATTAATCAGCTTCGCGCCGTACGAGGTACACGGTCGATTTATCACAACAACGCCATTCAGAGCTGGAAGCTTGCGGCGAGTGGCGAAGTTTCGAACGTGCAGGTGTATTGAGATGGGTGCATTCATCATCAACGTCCCAGCTAACGTTTCGTTATTCCCGCGCAGGCGGGAATCCAATTTCGTCGAATTTCGCAAGTGTTTGCAAACTTGGATTCCCGCCTGCGCGGGAATGACGATGTTGGTGCTTTTCCTAGGCATCGTAGGCAACGCTCTTGCTCAGTCCGCACCACAGAAATTCCCCGGAGTGGGCCGTGCCGCCACGCCTGCCGAGGTCGCCAAATGGGACATCGACGTGCGTCCTGATCTCAAGGGGCTCCCGAAGGGCAGCGGTTCCGTCGCGCGCGGTCAGCAAGTTTGGGAAGCGAAGTGTGAGTCGTGTCACGGTGCGTTCGGCGAATCCAACGAAGTCTTTACGCCCATCGTCGGCGGCACCACCAAAGCCGATATTGAATCAGGGCGTGTGGCCAACTTGCGTCGCGCGGATTTCCCGCAGCGCACCACATTGATGAAACTGGCACACCTATCCTCGCTGTGGGATTACATCAACCGCGCCATGCCCTGGAATGCGCCCAAGAGCTTGAGCGCCGATGACGTCTACGCCGTGACGGCATACATCCTGCATCTTGGCGACATTTTGCCGGCTGACTTTGTATTGTCGGACGCCAACATGGCGCAAGTACAAAACCGCTTGCCGAACCGCAACGGTCTGCAGAAGTACACACCTAAGTGGGATGTGCGCGGCAAAGGCGATGTGACAAACGTGGCGTGCATGCAGAACTGCAAGCAGGAAATGAAGATCACCTCAAACTTGCCGGACCACGCACGCGATGCACATGGCAACCTTGCCGAGCAGCATCGTCTGATTGGTCCCGTGCGGGGTGCGGACACCACCAAGCCCGCGCCTACTGCGCCGCTCCTAGCGCGTGCTGCACTGCCTGCTGTGGCCGTTGCGCCAACCCCGCGCGGCGACCCGCCGCCAGCAGTACCCTCGGGTGCGGCGTTAGCTCGCAAGCACAACTGCACGGCTTGCCATGCACAAGCGAGTAAGCTCGTCGGGCCGAGCTACGCCGAGGTTGCCGCGAAGTACGCGAACGATGCGAATGCAGTTAGCAAGATGATGGAAAAGATCAAAATAGGTGGGTCTGGCGCGTGGGGTGTGATTCCCATGCCACCGCATCCCACCATGACAGATGCGGAACTCAAGGCGCTTGCCGAGTGGGCGCTTCGTGGTGGCAAGTAAGTAAAAGCAGTGCTGCACCCTGCGCAAAACGTCCAGAGTGTAGTCTTGTATAGTGAAAGAGCTCATTAGTAATGTGGCAATCAAGCAGGCAGCAAACAGAAAGGAACAACCATGAACAGACGTGAAGCAATCAAAGCGGGGTCCGGCACAACAGTGTTGGCGATGATGATCGGCGCAGGCCTCATCAAGCCAACCGATGCATTCGCGCAAGAATGGAACAAAAACGCGTTTGAGGCCAAAAACCTCAACGACACGGTGAAGGCCCTCGGTGGTACCTCAGCGGTGGAGTCAAAGGACATCACCTTTGTCAATGCACCCGACATCGCTGAAAACGGTGCGGTGGTGCCGGTTGGCGTACAAAGCCGTATTGGCAAAACCGACATGATCGCGATCTTGGTCGAGAAGAATCCGAACTCGATGGCGTGTTCGTTCAACATCCCAGATGGCACGGAAGCGGTTGTGTCTACCCGTGTGAAGATGGGGCAGACCTCCAACGTGCACGCAGTGGTGCGCGCGGACGGTAAGTTCTATTACGCGACGAAAGAAATTAAGGTAACCCTAGGCGGGTGCGGGGGATAGTGCGATCAGGGTTTCGCGTCGCAAACTGCTTTGCGACGCGCTGATAGCACCGGCATCGCTCTGTCGATGCCGCAACTGAACTGAAAAGAAAATTGTAAGGAGTAAAAATGTCAGATCCGATGAGAATCCGTGCCCAACTAAGTGGCAGTACCGTCGATGTACGCGTGCTCATGGCACACGAAATGGAAACCGGTCAGCGTCGCGACGCGTCAGGAAAAACCGTGCCCGCTTGGTTCATCC
This sequence comes from Nitrosomonadaceae bacterium, assembly GCA_021300055.1. Classification (GTDB taxonomy): domain Bacteria; phylum Pseudomonadota; class Gammaproteobacteria; order Burkholderiales; family Usitatibacteraceae; genus UKL13-2. Next base: position 20,724 of record JAJTHU010000029.1, read on the forward strand.
AAAACGTCACCGCAACCTACAACGGCAAGACTGTGTTGTCCGCGCAGTGGGGTCCCGCTGTATCCAAAAACCCATTCTTGTCGTTCCGTTTTAGCGGCGGCAAGGTCGGCGACAAAGTTGTTGTTACCTGGGTAGACAACAAAGGCGGCAAGCGCACTGACGAAGCCGCCATCACGGCAGCCGCTTAAGCCGTGAAGCCCCAATCGCGAAAGCTTGCGCTCGCCAGTTCCCTGGCGGGTGCTGCGTTGTTACTCAACGGCTGTGTTGCCGTCGTTGGCAACGCGGACGCACCGGCGAAAGCCAAGGTCAGTGTTGATCAGCCCGTCAAGGTGATCTACCACGTCAGTGAGGGGATGGACCAAGCGACCAACGCGCTGCGCAACATCCGCAACCACCTTTCAGCTGATCCGACTGCGAAGATATCGGTGGTGACGCACGCCAACGGGGTCGATTTCTTGCTCGACGGTGCAAAAGACAAGAATGGTAACGACTACGTTTCCAACGTACAGGAGCTCGTGAAGCGCGGTGTCGATTTTCGTCTATGTCGTTTGACGTTGGAGCGCCGAAACATTGACGTCAAGCGTGTCATCGAAGAGGCGCGCCTTGTGCCTAGCGGTGTCGCCGAAGTAGCGAGGTTGCAAGCAAGAGAAGGGTACGTGTATCTGAAGCCGTAGCGAAAAGCAACAAACGAAAACAGCGCGCAAACAGAACAACATGAGGAGAATTCACCATGCGCAGTGAACGAATACTGACCTGTATCACCGCGACGACCGCGGCCCTTGTACTGTTGGGCATGTCTGCCCTGGCGCAAGCGCAATCGTCTTCTGGGGCACCCGCAAAACCCGCGCCAAAGGCAGCGCCTGCAAAGGCGGCTCCCGTAAAAGCCGAGGCAACTCGCAGTAGCAATGCGACAGTGCGCGAGATCGAGAAGTACCGCGAAGCGCTCGCTGACGGCAATCCTGCCGATCTGTGGGAAGCGCGCGGCGAAGATCTCTGGAAGCAAAAGCGCGGCCCGAAGATGGCATCACTCGAGCAGTGTGATTTGGGCCTCGGTCCAGGTAAGGTCAAAGGGGCGTATGCACAGCTGCCACGCTACTTTGAAGACACCGACAAAGTTGAAGACCTTGAGTCCCGTCTCGTTACTTGCATGGTCATGTTGCAAGGCTTTACGTATGACCAAGCCAAGCGTGCGCCATTTGGCTCGCCAGACAACAAGCCTGCAATGGAAGCGCTCGTTGCTTACGTCACTGCCAACTCGCGCGGCGTGAAGATGAACGTGGGCATGAAGCATCCCAAAGAGAAAGAGGCTTACGAAATTGGCAAGCGCCTGTTCTTCCATCGCGGCGGACCACATGACTTCTCTTGCGCGACCTGCCACGCACAAGACGATATCCGTATTCGCCTACAAGACTTGCCCAACCTCACCAAAAAAGAGCCCGCACAACGAGCCTACACCGCTTGGCCTGCATACCGGGTGAGCCAAGGTGAACTGCGTTCCTTCCAGTGGCGCCTGTTCGATTGCTTCCGGCAGCAGCGTTTCCCTGAGTTGGAATTCACCTCGCAAGGCTCGGTCGCGCTCACGATGTTTTTGGCGCATAACGCGAATGGGGGTACGTACAACGCCCCCTCAATCAAACGATAAGCGAAATTCTGCTGCGCTCGGTGATGCTTTGTTGGAAATCGGCTCGACCTCCTCATGTATAACAAATACATTCCGGGCTCTCGCCGATTTCCGCCTCGCCTGACCGTCGCTCGCGACGAATTTCGATCACATATCTCGGAGAGCAACATGTCAAAAACAAGAGTTCTGATCGCCGGATTGATGGTTTCTGCACTCTGCGCCAACGCGCAAACGCCTGCGCCAAAACCCGACCGCGCACTCGAAGTGATGAAGTCCTCCTTCAAGGACCGTGGCCAAGCCAAGCTAGATCGCTTGAATCAGGATAAAGCGATGGAGGTTTGCACCAAGTACGCAACCACACCTGTTCCGAAGGCGCTCGCCAAGCAGATCGAAGCAGAGAACATGAAAGCCATCCCGTTCCCTGCGGATGGCAAGTATCTGGGCGACTGGAGGGCCGGTGAACGCATCGCGCAGTCCGGTGTAGGTATGCAGTTCACGGACAACCCTGCCAACCCAAGTGGCGGCAACTGCTACGCTTGCCACAAGCTTTCGCCGCAAGAGCTTTCCTACGGCACTATTGGCACGAGCCTGTACCAATTCGGCAAGATTCGTGGCTACTCGCCAGAGATTGCCAAGTACGCGTTTGGCAAGATCTACAACGCACAGGCTTACACTGCGTGCTCCAACATGCCGCGTTTTGGGCACAACAAGATCCTCACCGAAGCGCAGATCAAAGATTTGGTCGCGCTGCTGATGGATCCAGAGTCGCCGGTGAACAAGTGACGCACTCGGCCCGGAGATCAAGCGCGGAGCGCGTAGAGATTCGGTAGCTGATGCGTCATCCCGGACAAGTGAACGTAGTGAACGCGATCCGGGATCCAGTGGCTTTTTTCAAAATGATCGTCATCCCTGCGCAGGCGGGGCTCCAATTGGACTTTCGCCATTCATTGACAAACTTGGATCCCCGCCTGCGCGGGGATGACACTCTCTTTTTTCGACGTTATCCGAGGCGCTCATGAATCGTCTTTCTCCAATCATCGCAGCGCTTCTTCTTGTCTCTGTTTCAGGTGTCTCCGCTCAAGAAGCCACGTTCAGCACGAAGTCACTCGCGCCTGAGACAGCATTGAAGGCTGCGCGTGCGGCGCTCGAATCTTGCCGCAAGAGCGGGTTTCAAGTCGCCGTGGCGGTTGTGGACCGCGGTGGCAACGCGCAAGTGTTGCTGCGCGACCGATTCGCGGGTGCGCACACGGTGGATACCGCGATTAACAAGGCTTGGACGTCAGTCACGTTCAAGACGCCTACGCTCGCCTTTGCGAAAGAAACCGAGGCGGGCAAAGATGCCAGCGGCATTCGTCAACTGCCGCGGGTTGTTGCAGTCGGTGGCGGGCTGATGATCGAAGCGGCGGGGTCGCTCGTGGGTGGTATTGGTGTGTCGGGTGCGCCAGGCGGTGCCGCCGACGACGTGTGTGCCCAAGCAGGTATCAAAGCCATCCAAGCAGATATTGAACTCTAAGCTACGGCTTAGTGATCGCTGACCTGACCGAGAGCAAAGCATGAGCATGAATCGTCGTGAATTTTTGAATGTCCTTGCCATCGCGTCGGCCGGAGGCATGGCGCTTGATTCCTCCGAAGCGCTGGCGATGCGCGTCGGTGACAAGCCCAACAGCTTTTATGAGCTGCCGCGCTTTGGCAATGTGCATCTTCTGCACATGACCGACTGCCACGCACAATTGCTACCGATCTATTTCCGTGAGCCAAATGTCAACCTAGGCATCGGCGGCGCAGCGGGCAAACCCCCGCATCTGGTAGGCGAACATCTACTTAAGCACTTCGGTGTGCGTCCCGGCACGCGCGACTCGCACGCCTTCACCTATCTCAACTTTGAGGCGGCCGCTAAGACGTACGGCAAGGTTGGCGGCTTCGCACATTTGGCGACGCTGGTGAAGCAACTCAAAGCTAGTCGCCCAGGCGCGCTGTTGCTTGACGGTGGCGATACGTGGCAAGGTAGTGGCACCGCGTTGTGGACCAAAGGCCAGGACATGGTCGACGCGTGCTTGGCGCTCGGCGTAGACGTGATGACGCCTCACTGGGAGATGACGCTCGGCGACAAGCGCGTCAAGGAAATTGTCGATAAAGACTTCAAGGGTAAGGTTGATTTTGTCGCGCAGAACATCCACACCACAGACTTTGGTGATTTGGTGTTCGCGCCGTACACGATGAAGGACATGAATGGTGTGAAGGCGGCCATCATCGGCCAAGCCTTCCCATATACCCCCGTCGCGAACCCGCGCTATTTCACGCCCGAATGGACCTTTGGCATCAAAGAAATGGAGATGCAAAAGACCGTCGATGAGGTGCGCGCAAAGGGTGCACAAGTCGTGGTGGTGCTCTCACACAACGGTATGGACGTGGACCTCAAGATGGCCTCGCGCGTGACGGGCATCGACGCCATCATGGGCGGGCACACACACGACGGCGTACCCGCACCGTCAATTGTTGAAAACAAGTCCGGCAAAACGCTTGTCACCAATGCCGGTTCGAACGGCAAGTTCTTGGGCGTGCTCGACTTTGACGTGAAGAATGGCAAGGTCAGCGATTTCCGCTACAAGCTTTTGCCGGTTTTCTCGAACTTGCTGCCTGCCGACGCGAGCATGCAAAAACTTATCGACGGCACTCGCGCCCCATACACCGCCAGGCTTTCAGAAAAGCTCGCGGTCACCCAAGGGCTGCTGTATCGCCGCGGCAACTTCAACGGCACGTTCGATCAGCTCATCCTCGATGCGATGATGAAAGTGCAGGGCGCCGAGGTGGCGTTCTCGCCGGGCTTCCGTTGGGGCACATCGATCTTGCCGAACCAAACCATCACGATGGAGCACGTGCTCGACCAAACGGCGATCACCTACCCATTCACGACGCTCACCGACATGAAGGGCGATTTCATCAAGACCGTCCTTGAAGACGTCGCCGATAACCTCTTCAACCCCGACCCGTACTTGCAGCAGGGCGGCGACATGGTGCGCGTCGGCGGCTTGCAGTACAGCATTGCGCCGAACGAGAAAATGGGCAGCCGCATTAGCAACATGACGCTCAGCGGTAAACGGATCGACCCCAACAAGACCTACAAGGTCGCTGGTTGGGCGCCTGTGGCAGAAGCCGCGCGCGATGCGGGTGGTAAGCCAATTTGGGACGTAGTGGCCGAGTATCTGCGCCAGAAGAAGACCGTCGCGCCAGTCAAGCTCAACACCCCCAAGATCATTGGCGTCGGCAAGAATGCCGGGCTTGCCTAGCCTTCAGCGAAACCGTAACGCGCTCGCGCACGTAGCCGCACTCTGCGCTGCGCTGGCGCTGCTCAGCATTGCCCCGGCTTTTGCACGCGACACCACGCTACCGAAAGCAACTGACCTGGCGGCCGATGCGCGTGTGGCGCAGCAAAGCGGCATCCCAGTACTCGTGCTGGTGAGTTTGGCAGGGTGCCCGCATTGCGAAAGCATTCGGCGTGGCCATCTCAACTCGATGCTCACTGAAAAACCACCCCGCGCCGTGATCCGACAGGTGGACTTGCAATCTAATGCCCCTTTGCGCGGGTTTGACGGCAAACCCACGACCCACGCCGCGTTTTTGCAGCAGCAGCAGATCAAGTTCGCCCCCGTAGTGTTGCTTTTCACGCTGGACGGAAAGCGCGCCGTAGAGCCGCTAGTGGGCGCCATGCTCCCCGACTTTTACGGGGCGTATTTGGACGATGCCCTTCGCACGGCCACTGCAAAAGTCCGTTCCAGCCCCCGCTAGGCGGCGGGGAGCGCCCCGAACAATACCCCCGGCAGGTTGCTGGGTTGCCCCGCAGTTTGCCCATGAGCCCCAAAATTGGCTATAATTTATGGCTCGGCAGCACCTTCGGACTGTTTGAAGTGCGCCCAATTCCTCGATAGCTCAGTCGGTAGAGCGACGGACTGTTAATCCGCAGGTCCCTGGTTCGAGCCCAGGTCGGGGAGCCAAAATTTTTAGCAAATTCAACGGGTTACGCTTAGCGGCGTGACCCGTTTTTTTTGTCTGTCTCTTATTTTCGGTGTTTGCCTCCCAGGATTTCTCAAATTCAGCACTACAAATCCATTGCTGGACCGGATCCAACGTTCGTTAGAGCACAAAAAGTACAAGTAACCCGGCCGAATTGAGGAATGATCCGATAGCAGTTTTTTGTTTTCAGTTCTTTAGTTTGTATATACAATGCCGATATCTAATCTGAAGGTGAACTTGGAGTAATTTGGAGCCAACAACTCAACTCATATATTCGGAGCATGTGCGGACAAAACTACGCGATCGGCACAAGGTCACAGAGCGGGAGGTTTCGCAATGTTTCATCAACCGGACAGGTGGTTTGCTCGAAGATACCCGTGAAAAGCATAAAACGAATCCCCCAACAGAATGGTTCATCGCTGAAACCAACCACGGGCGGGCGCTGAAAATTTGCTTCGTTCAAGTGGGGACAGCCATTCACATAAAAAGCGCGTACCCGCCAAATGCTGAGGAAGTACGTATATACAACGCGCATGCGTATTTGCCGTGATAAACAACTGGAGAATTAAATGAGTACAACCGACAAAGTGTCAGCCAGCGAATGTGATTGGGAATCTGGCAAGCTTGGTCGTGAGGAGCAGTACGTCCGCAGAGCAAGTAGGGATAAAGAGGTCTCGTTGGATGAAGCATTGAATTTGCAGATGATCTCAATCAGACTCCAACACCAACTTATCGAGGATTTGAAGTTCATCGCAAAGGCTAACGGCGTGGGATATCAGCCCCTCATAAGAGACATTCTTCAACGGTTCGTCGTTGGGGAAGTGAAGGCAATTGTGCGCGAGGTAAAGGAGCGTCGTGCGCGTGAAGAGGCAGAGGCCAAGCGTGAAGCCGAACAGGCAGCGCGTGAACTCGCAGAAGCAGAGGCCGCGTGTCAAAAGAAAGCCGCCTAGCAAAAAAACGGCCCCAATCGGGGCCGTTTTCACGATATCGCATGAGCGTTGGGAGCCGATTTGTGGCGGCATTTTTTTGTCTCTAATTGGCTGAATATATCAATATATTCAACGGCCAAAAATTCCAAAAAACGGCCAAGAATTAGAGACATTGAAAAGTGATTCCCTTTATCAATCAATATGTTGCGGTAATCTGAGCGGCTGACTGTTAATCCGCAGGTCCCTGGTTCGAGCCCAGGTCTGGGAGCCAGTTACTACCAAAAGTGGGCACTCTTTCGAGAGTGCCCATTTTCTTTTGTGCCGCGAGCATCGCTAGGTTGGCATAGCTGCCCCGCATGACTGCCGTTTTCGCTTCGATACGGACTTCATCGACCAGCAACCGCAGATATTGTTTGGCAAAGGGGCGGTTGGACTTCAATTGCGCCGTCAAGGCTTTGGAGAACGTCGCAGCTTGATGCGCTGAGAGGACGGACTCTGGCAGCTCACGGCTACGTTTGATTTTTGCAATATCCGCCAAAACCTCCTGCCGGCGCGTTTGTAAGCGTCGTGCACGCTCCTGAAGCTCCGCGTCTGCTGGCAGGTAGCCGTTCTCGACTGCCTCAAACAAACGGTCGCTCTTTAGGGTCGCCGATTAGGCAAGAGTTTCTTGAAACCGTCCTTGACTGGATAAGCCATGGAAACATTCTGGAGTACATGGGTAAGAATCAGCACAAATCGAAGGCGAATGAGCTATGGGTGTACTTCCACTTGCAGTCTGCGGCGAGCTTGGGGGTGGGGGCGCAGCGGCTTGGCTAAGCGTTGCGCAGCCGCGTATTGCGGCTACGCCGGCATATAATGGTACCCATATTGCAAAATATGGGTACCCATATGAAAACCACCATAGAAGTTGCAGACACGCTTTTGTTAACTGCTAAACAGGTCGCAAAACGCAACGGCACGACGGTACGGGCACTGGTCGAAGAAGGATTGCGGCGAGTGCTCAGTGACAACAAGCCAGCAGCGAAATCGCAGTTTCGTCTGGCGGATCAACGGGTGCATGGCAAGCGCGTGCTGCTTGAAGATCCGCAAGACTGGCGTAACTTGGAAGATGCTCATCTAACCGAGCGCATCATCGGGCGGCGCAAGTGATTGCAGTCGACACTAACGTCCTCGTGTACGCTCATCGAGCCGAAACGACGTTTCACGTTCAAGCGTATAACGCTGTTGTAGAACTTGCAGAGGGGGCGCGTCCTTGGGGGATTCCAGTTGTGTGTCTCCATGAGTTCTTGGCGGTAGTGACCAATCCGCGAGTGTTTGAGCCGCCGAGCACCGTAGAGCAAGCATTCGCACAGGCTGAAGCGTGGCTCGCGTCACCCACTTGTCATGTTCTTCATTCCGGTGAGCAACACGTTCGGGTGCTCGGAGACCTCGCGCGTCGAGCGCGGATCAAGGGTGGGCAGTTTCACGACGCAAGGATTGCAGCGATCTGCGTTGAGAATGGTGCGTCGGAGCTTTGGACTGCGGACCGTGACTTTAGTCGCTACAAAGGCCTCAAGACGCGCAATCCGATGCTGTAGCTTGTAGCCGTCTGACTGAGACGCCAAGCGGCGGCAATCTCCAGACATAATGCTCGTATGTTTGAAGGCTTCAAACCGTTCGAGCAACGCGCCAACGGCATCACCATTCGCGGCATCCGCTCGCCTCACGATGCGGCCAAGCCTGCGCTCTTGTTGCTGCACGGCTATCCGCAAACCCACATCATCTGGCACCGCGTCGCACCGGCATTAGCTGAGCGCTTTAACGTGGTGGCGACGGACCTGCGCGGCTATGGCGCGAGTGACAAACCGCACGGCGGAGCGGGGCACGCCGCCTATAGCAAGCGCGAGATGGCGCGCGATCAACTGGAGGTCATGGAAGCCTTGGGGTACGGCCGCTTCTTTGTGTGCGGGCACGACCGAGGCGCGCGCGTGGCGCATCGCATGGCGATGGATCACCCTTATGCAGTATTGCGGCTGATGACGCTGGACATCTCGCCGACGCTGGCGATGTACGAACAAACCTCAATGGCGTTTGCGCGTGCGTATTGGTGGTGGTTCTTCTTGATTCAGCCCGAGCCGTTTCCCGAAAACATGATCCTCGCCGACCCGCGCACGTATTTGCACAAGAAGATTGGCTACGGTCGCGCGGGGCTAACGCCGTTCGCGCCAGAGGCGTACGCGGCTTACCTTGCCAACGTGAGCAATCCGGATTGCGTACATGCAATGTGCGAGGACTATCGCGCGGCAGCGTCGATCGATCTCACGCACGACCGCACCGATCGCGATGCGGGGCGCATGGTGACGTGCCCAATGCGTGTGTTGTGGGGCGAGCACGGCGTGATTCATCGCTGCTTTAAGCCGTTGGAGGATTGGCGGCGCGTGGCGGCGGATGTGAGTGGACGTCCGGTGCCGAGTGGGCATTACATACCGGAAGAAATCCCTGACGTGTTGCTGGCTGAGATGCTGGCGTTTTTTGTGGAAGAGGGAACAGCGTGAGCAAAAACTACAACATCGCCGTCATCGCCGGAGACGGCATCGGCAAGGAGAAGCGGGCGGAGCCACCGAGCGGGACGAGGCCCGCGGCTCCGGTCAGACCTGCGTCTGACCGGACGGTGCCGAGTTTGAGCGCGATGCAGCGCGCGAATATGGGGGGACGAGCAAGGCGCAGCGACGCTCGGTCTCCGTTTTGAAGCCTTGAGGAATTGATCAAATGAAAAACTACAACATCGCAGTCATCGCTGGAGACGGCATCGGCAAGGAGACCGTCCCCGAGGGCCAACGCGTACTCGAGGCCGCGGCGCGCAAGTTTGACTTTGCGCTCCGTTGGGAAGAGAAACCTTGGAGCTGCGATCACTACCTGCAGCACGGCAAGATGATGCCGGAGGATGGCCTTTCGACGATTCGCGATAAAGACGCAATCTTCCTCGGTGCGGTAGGTTTTCCGACCGTGCCGGATCACATATCGCTCTGGGGTTTGCTGATTCCGATTCGCCGCGAGTTTCAGCTCTACGCCAACGTCCGCCCCGTGCGCTTGATGCCGGGAGTGCCAAGCCCGCTCGCCAACCGCAAACCGGGCGACATCGATTTCTGGGTGGTGCGCGAGAACAACGAGGGTGAGTATTCGTCTGTCGGTGGGCGCATGTATGCCGGCACAGAGCATGAG